>CANRPT010000011.1 GCA_947632565.1 uncultured Bacilli bacterium
TATTTGTTACTAACTAGTCATCATACTTTAAGTTGCATTTAACCTTAAAAAGTTGCGTTTACTTTAAAATTTGAGCTTTACTTACCAAAATAGCCATTTCTTCTATTTTTGGATTTAACCGATACCTCCATGCCCAGCATCAACTATTATTTTATAATCTCCCATTTATATTCCTCCTCATAATAGTTTATGTTAAGAAGATAAATATGTTTTTATTTTCCAAAAAAATAAAAGGTAATCAATACCTTTTACCTATTATTTTATTCTGCTTCTGCTAAAGCATTATGTCTTCTAGTAATAACTACCATCGCAACAATTCCAACAATCATCACTCCAGCAACAATTCCTACTACAGTATCATAACTTGGCTTATTTTTTAAAGCTTCCATTACATCATAACGATCATCACTTCGATAAACTTCCATAATTCTTTCTAATAGTTGTTCTCCCATTGTTTGATCATCCGTTACCAAATTATCAGGTTCAAATCCATCTGGATAAGTATATTTTCCAACTACTAAATATGGAACATATCCAACACTACTAGTATCTCCCATAAAAGTAGCTACTTCTTCAAATAAGGCGGAATTTTCTGGATCGGAAGTTTCATAATCATATACATCGTAATAATCGCCATATTCTTCTTCCATCTCTTTTAAGAAGTTCATCGTATTAATACAATGTGGACAACTATCAGAACGGAAAATATATACTTTAACAGGTTCCTTATTTGCTTCCGGTTTTTCCATATCAGTTTCTTCTGCTTTTACTCCTATTGGTAAAATAGCTAAAATAGTGAATACTACTAACCATAAATTCAAAATCTTTTTCATCTTGACTCCTCTTTTCTACTTTGTTTCAACAACTTCATTATACTATATTCTTTTTTCAGAAGTAAATAATATTTCCGTTATTTCACGATATTTTCACAAAAAAACATTGGACTCTTCCAATGTTTTATCGTTATTCTTCTATTTTCGTTAAAGTAACTTGTGTTTCTTTGGTTTTACCATCACGAATATAAGTAACAGTAATGGTATCTCCAACATGACATTTATATAACTCATATTTTAAGTAAGCTGCATTCGATACTTCTGAACCATTTACTTCAACAATGACATCTCCCTTTTTCAATCCTGCAGCTTTTGCACCACTATTATCACTAACACTAATAATCACAACTCCAGAATCAATATTATCTTTTAGAATAATTCCATTTTGATATAGTCGGTAAGTATCTGTTACATTTAACATCGAAATTCCAATGAATGGTCTTTCTAATTCCTTTCCTTGTTCCAAATCATCTATATATTCCATCGCATATTCAATAGGAATCGCAAATCCCATTCCTTCTATCTCATCTTCTACTAATTTTAAAGAATTAATTCCAATTACTTCTCCACGTATATTAACTAAAGGTCCGCCACTATTTCCCGGATTAATTGCAGCATCAATTTGAAGAACACTCATCATAAAATCATTTGTAGAGGCAATGCTTACTTCTACCTTTCTATTTTTTCCAGATAAAGTTCCTCTTGTTACAGTTCCACGATATTCATATCCAACAGGAGATCCTACTGTAAAAACAGTATCTCCTAAGCTCATATTTTCACTAGTACCAAGTTTCGCTACTTGATGAACATGTTCTGCATCGATTTGAACAATCGCTAAATCTAAATATTCATCGCTTCCTAAAACTGTTCCTTCTACTTGATCATCATTCGATAACGTAATAACTACTCGATCTGCTCCCTCAATTACATGATGATTTGTCATCACATAACCATAATGATCATCTTTTTTATAAATAAATCCACTACCAGATGAAACAAGTCTTCCATTTTTATAATTTTGAATCGTTACCGTTGCATCATAGATTTCTCCTACTGCAGTTGCGATTCCCGATTCATCAATCGTAATATCATCACTACATTGGATGACTCCTGTTGTATAAGTAGATTGGGTTGGGGTATTTCGTACTACGATAGGATTTTCTTCCAAATAATAATACATTACTCCTCCTCCACATAAAAATGCTACTAAAACAGTTGCTAAAGTGATTAATCTTCCTCTCATTCTTCCACCTTCCTTACAATGTTACT
Organism: uncultured Bacilli bacterium; assembly: GCA_947632565.1. Classification (GTDB taxonomy): domain Bacteria; phylum Bacillota_I; class Bacilli_A; order RF39; family UBA660; genus Alloscybalousia. The sequence continues at coordinate 2,103 of CANRPT010000011.1, forward strand.
AATATTTTCCCAATTCTTAGGAAATCCCATTCGATCCAATACTTTATCGATTGGAATAGTCTTTACATTATATTCTAAATTATCTAAAGCATGTTTCATTTCTAATACTAAATCTTTTACCTCATTTGGTTTTAAAAGATGTTTCATGATAATGATTAAGGCAAAAATATCATTTTTCCCATAAATATATTCTCCATCTACTTTCTCTATTCCTAATAAACTATGATAAAGAGTATCTGGAATAGCACGTTGTGTCCTATTTTCAAACACAATATCTTCATGAGCACATAAATTTCTATAATTGGATAAAATTGGTAAATAAATGGTTAACGTATCTACATCTACATGATAAATATCCGCAATTGCTTCTTGATCCTCCTTCTTTAGTATGGCAAATAATTCTCCCACAATACCAAAGGATAATACTTTTACTAAAATCCATAAAGGAATATAACCATAATGATTCAGATAATGGCTTGTTGCTGAATGTTGTTCTGCATTATAACGAACTTGTCTTTTCATTTTCTTAATTAAATCTTGGACTTGTCTAATCTTTTCTGGATTACTTGTAAAGTTCTTTGGTCTTAAGTAATCTCCTTCTTTATAACCATATTTTTTAGATAATTGATAAGAGATAATCGACTTCAAGTTATTTTCAATTACTAATAAATTCTTAAAAATAATGTTACGAAAAGTACGATCAAATAAGAAAAGACTATAGAGTTCATCAAAAGTTGTTCCCGGAATAAATCTTTTTTCTTTTTCTGATTTAAAAAATAAATATCGATAACCATTTAGAAAAAAGTAATTTTCTCTTAATAAAACTTCTTTTGCATAATCATAATCAGGAATCTTAAGCCCTTTATATTCCATAATTTCAATTTGTTCTTCTAAGCTTTTAAATTCTTTATTTGCCATATTTATTTCTCACCTAGTATTCATTATAGCACATCAAATGTGTAATTTATATGAAAAAAACAGGAAAATTTATGGTAGAATGAAAATAATGAGGTGATCAAATGGCTGGAACAATGACGCATGCTTACTTTGCTTTAGATCTATATGAACGTTTAAGTATTCGAAGCAAAGAATTATTAATGGATGAAAAAGAATCCCTAAAGCTATTTTCTCAAAATACGGATGTTTTATTTTTTTATAATATTACGAATTTAAGAAAAGGGAAAAAAATGAGAGACTTTGGCTACTACTCTCAAAAAAAGAAAACATATGATTTTTTTTCTACTTTAATCAACTACATTAAATATAATCACTATCAATATAGTCCTCAAGTCATGTCTTACTTATATGGAATGTTAGCCCATTATGTATTGGATAGTACCATGCATCCTTTTATTATTTATAAAACAGGGAGCTTCCATAAAAACGATAGATCCACCTATAAATATAATCACTTGCATAATGAAATGGAATCTTATTTTGATAATTATCTATTAAGATTAAGAAAAGGAATCAATCCCCATCAGTTTAAGTGTTATCAATTTTGTTTCAATGTAGATTTCCTTAGTAAAGATTTAATTGAAGTGATGGATTTTACTTACAAAGAAGTATTTCATATTGAAAAATTTCATAAGTATTATTGGAAATCCACTAAACAAATGAAGTTTTTTTATCGGGTATTTCGTTATGATCCAACAGGACTCAAAAAAGGTTTTTATCAAATAGTAGATTGGATTTGTCCTAAAAGTTTATTAAGAAAAGTTCCTTTATCCTATCATATTAATCCAAAAGGAAAAAGGGAGTTTTTAAACTTAGAACATAAAACATGGTGTTATCCAACAGACAAAAGGATAAAAAGAAAAGAATCTATTTTAGAACTTTACACCAATGCTTTAGATAAAACAGTAAAAATGATTCAAGAAATTAATCAATATATTTACTATGATAAAAAAGTGAATTTAAAAAAAGTAATTGGTAACTTAAGTTATGAAACGGGAAAAGATTGTGAAAAAGACAAAGAACTAAAATATTTTGAGTTTTAGTTTTTTCTTTTGGAAAAATCATCTACTCTTGTATGAATTTTCAAATATTTTCCAATAATAAGATTAGGTGATATTATGTTTTATAAATATTTATTGGTTAAAGAAGAAGAAAAACCAATTCTATATCTATATGTAAATGATGCTTTTGAATTTTCAAATGATTTTAATGCACAACAAAACAATTATGCAAATATCTATCAAAAAGTAGATCACTATTTAAAAAGAAGTGGCATTACTTATCCAGGAGATAAAGTTTATTTTGTGAAAAATGGTATTATTTTAGGTTCTATCGATTTAAGTAATTATGATTTTCAAAATCATAGAATGGTAGAAATCATTGATTCCAATGCTAGTAATAAATTAATTGATATGCAAAATAGTAATGGTTTAGTTGAAAAGTTAAAATTAGAAGAATATGTATTTGGAGTAGTAAGTGCAGAAATGCCAGCTATTTTTCAAGAAGAAACCTTAAAAGCACAGGCTGTGATTGCTAGAACCTATGCTTTCAAAAGGTTAAGCAGAAATTTGCCTATTAAAAATTTTAATTCTACTCAGAATTATCGTGATAGAACTTATTTAAAAGAACTATGGCAAGATAAATATGAGGAATATCAATATAAGATTAAAAAAGCAATTAAAGATACAGAAAATGAAGCCATTAAATTTGATGGAGACTATATTGATTCTTATTATCATTTAGCAAGTAATGGTAGAACAGAAGATAGTAGTAATGTTTTAAAACTAGCTTATCCTTACTTAGTAAGTGTTCCAAGTAAATGGGATTTAGAACATGACTGTGTTAGCAGAAGAATTGTGCCGAATGATTACTTAAGTAAATTATTAAATATCGAAATTACCAAAAATACCAAAGTAGATATCCTAATGAAAACTATTGGGCATCGTGTAAAATATATTCAATTTGGAGATAAAGTCTTTGATGGACTCATTTTAAGTAACCGTCTAGGACTAGATTCCAATGATTTTACTGTTAGTATTGAAGATGATTATACTACCTTTACTACTCGTGGTCATGGTCATGGTTTAGGACTGAGTAAATATGGTGCAGAAGCAATGGCACGTGCTGGTTATAATTATAGACAGATTATTTCTCACTATTACCCAAATACCTATATTGAAAAAATTAACGATTAAAATAAGTAATTACACTATCTACAATCACTTTGGATAGTTTTTTTTGATAATCTTTTTTCTGTAATAAATAACGTTCATTAGGATTGGATAAAAATCCACATTCAATTAAAACTCCAGGTACTGTAGTGCTTTTATACATATATAAATCTGTTGTTTTTAATTTTCTTTTCGAACCTAAAGCCGTTTGAAAATTTTTCATCAAAATTTCCCCAAAAATTTTATTTTCTGAGTTGATAGGATGATATAAGACTTCTGCTCCACTCCATCTTGTATCACTATAATAATTAATATGAATTGATAGATATAATTCCGCTCCATATTCCTTATACATTAAAATTCTACGATACAAATCTCCTCTTTTTTTCCTAGCATCCCATTTACTAGATAAATCAGTATCTGTAGTCCTTGTCATATAAACAATGGCTCCTTTTTCTAAAAGTTGCTGTTCTAATTCTTTAGAAATTTCTAAAACTAAATCTTTTTCTTCAATCTTTCCATAAGATGTTCCAGGGTCTCTGCCACCATGTCCTGGATCAACAAAAATAACTCTACCAAAAAGCGGAAGTTCTGATACAGTGGCATTTACTTTTACAAAAAAGAAAGAAAGGAACATTAAAAGAAAAAGGATAGAAAAAATTAATTTTTTCATTATAGTTGGCTCCTTTGCTTAATAAATGATATGCAAGAATTTAAAATTTTTGATATTTCTCATCATTCTTTTCTTTTTACCAAAAATCGACTATTTTTAACTTTTTAAACAAATAATGATTACTAGAATAGAAAAAATGCTAGAATTTCTGATATGAGGTGGATGTTGTGGTAAATGTAATTATTTATGAAGATAATAAGGAAATGCAACTTTTATACCAAGAAGAAATTAAACTTTTTTTTGAGGAGAGAAATCATTCAGTAAACTTTTATTTATTTTCCCACTACTCGAAGGATTTAGAGAAAATAATTCAAAAAATTCCAAGAAGAAAGCTTTTTGTTTTAGATATTGAAGTTCCTGGAAAATCGGGATTAGATTTAGCGCGTAAAATCCGTATGAATGGAGATTGGACGAGTCCTTTTATTATTATTACTAATTATGATTCTTTTAAAAATACTGGATTTACTAGTAAAACTCTATTACTAGATTTTATTTCTAAAAAGGAAAATAGAAAAGAACGTTTAAAAGAAGCCTTAGAAATCGCTTATGAAATGCTCAATATGAAAGATGCTTATACTTTTCAATATAATGGAGAAATTTATCATATTTTATATCAAAATATTCTATACTTTGAGAAAGATTTAAATGATAATTACACCTTTCTTTATACGGAAGATAATCGATATAAGGTGAAAGATAGTATTTCTAATATTGAAAAAGAGTTGGAAAATAATCCCATCTTTTTTAAAACTCATAGAAGTTGCATCATTAACTTAAATCAAGTAGATTACCTAGATTGGGATAAGAATAAGTTATACTTAAAAAATCACATTATCAGTTTATTAACGAAAGAGAAAAAAGAAAAATTAAAAAAGTTATTATCAAAAGAAAAAATCCTACAAGTATAATGGAAGAAAAGTGAATTTTCTAAAATCCCCAAAATAAAACAATTAAAAATATTTTTTTACATCTAGCCTAACTCATGTTATAATTACTACTATACTTAAAATAAAGGAGGATAGGCATGATAATTCAACGAAAGATAGAAGAAAAGGTGAGAGATGTTGATTATACTAATCCATCGATTAATCGTTTAACTATTTACTCTAATCTTTTAATGGAAGGTAATCAAACTTTTCGAGATAATGCTGTTACCGATTTGGCATTTATTGATTGTGTAAATGGAATTAAAAATTCAAAACTATCTAACAGCAGTTTTTCCCCATAAAACTACCAAAATAGGTAGTTTTTTTCATATAAAAAAGCCCACAAATTGGGGCTTCTTGAAACTTTCTTTTAACGTTTTGAGAACTGTGGTGCACGACGTGCTTTCTTTAATCCTGGTTTTTTACGTTCTTTCTTACGAGAATCACGAGTAATAAATCCTGCTACTTTTAATGGTTTTCTAAAACTATTTTCAGAATCTTTAGCGGTTGTTGAATCATAACTCAAAAGTGCTCTAGTAATTCCTAAACGAATTGCTCCAGTTTGTCCTGAAAAACCACCACCACTAACATTTACTTCTACATCAAAAATTTCATTTGTTTTCGTTAAAACTAATGGTTGCATTAAATCCATAATTAGAGTTTCATATGGTAAATATTCATGAACGTCTCTACCATTGATTGTTACTTTACCTTTTCCTGGAATTAATTTAACTCTAGCAACACTAGTCTTTCTTCTACCAGTTCCAGTATAAACTTTTTCTTTTGCCATATTCTCCTCCTACTTTAACTCAATACTAACAGGCTTTTGTGCTTGTTGATTATGAGTTTCTCCTTCATATACGAATAATTTCTTATACATTTGTCTTCCTAAACGATTATGGGGAAGCATTCCTTTTACAGCTCTTTCTACCATTTCAACAGGATATTTTTCTTTCATTACTCTAGCAGTTCTTTCTCTTAATCCACCAGCATACATGGAGTGATTATAATATACTTTTTGATCTAGCTTGTTTCCTGTTAACTTCACATCTTTGGCATTGATAATGATAATGTAATCTCCACAATCAATATGTGGTGTGTAAGTAGGTTTATGTTTTCCTCTTAACATATGTGCAGCCTTGGCAGCTACTTTTCCTAATGGTTGATCTTTGGCATCAATTACATACCATTTACGATCCACCGTTTCCTTTTTTTGCATAAAACTTGTCATATATATTCTCCTTTAACTTTTTTCCCTTCTTAATTACATTTTCCCAGGACATAATCAAGAATTTGGAATATATAAAATGTACCAGTTAAAATTATATGATAAAATCATTAGAAAAGTCAATAAAAATATGAGTTTTTTGCAGTTTTTTATGAGTTTTTTGCAGTTTTTTACGAAAAAATCGTCCTAAACTTCTCATTTTTTTGCCTAATACCACACTTTATTCAAATAAAGTCCCTCAGCCGGAGCTATTTTTACAGATTTTGTTCGATCTTTTTGTTTTAAGATAGTTTCAACATCCGCTACCTCTTTTTTCCCACTTCCGATAGTTAATAATAGACCTACCATATTTCTGACTTGATATTTCATAAATCCATCCGCTTGGAAATGAATTTCTATGATATGATTCTTTTCTTGAATATTGGTCTTTAAAATAGTTCTTACTTTATTTTCTCTTTCATCTTCACTAGACACAAAAGAAGTAAAATCGTGAGTACCTTCAAAATATTTGATTGCTTTTTTCATTTTTTCCATATCTAATTTTCTATTATATTGATAGATATAATTTCTCATGAGCGGATTGTATTCCCCCATATTGATTTTATAAATATACTCCTTTTTTTTCGCACTAAATCGGGCATGAAAATGATTGGATACTTTTGTTACCTTTTTCACATGAATATCTGCAGGTAAATTAGAATTTAATCCTCTTTTTATTTTATCCAAAGGAATTTCTAATGTTAAATCAAAATGAGCCACTTGATTCATAGCATGAACCCCTTTATCTGTTCTGCCAGAGGAATAAACGGTTGTAGGAGTTTGTCCATTTAAATAACTCACTGCTTTTTCTAATTCTTCTTGTACTGTTCTTAATTTTGGCTGACATTGATAACCATTAAAATGAGTTCCATCATAAGAAAAATCAATTCGATAACGCATAACTACCTCCCATAAACAAATACAAAACAGAAAAGAATCAGATGAATCATTAAATAATTACTATCCCAAGGTTCCCACTTTCTTTTTTCAATATCCGTTCTTCTTTTCGAATCATTATAAAATCTTAATTGATTTACTACTAAAAAGTCCTTCATTTGGATTTTGGTTTTGTGATATGCTTTCTGGAGGATATTAAAAAGGTATCCACGATTAGAAAAACCATATTCCTTTTTTAAATCATATAATATTTCCCCATTTTTTCGAAAATATTTTCCAAAATAAATCAAATATAAAATTCGATAAGTAATTTTTTTGGATTGAAAACGATAGAGAGTTGCTTCTAACAGATATCTAAGTTCTACGGTTTTCGTAACTTTTTTCAACAAAATTGTGTAAATGATTAAAATTTCCAATTTAGTTATCCACAAAAATTGTGGAAAAAAGATTCCTAAAATATTCATCAATATGACGAAAAGATGAAAAGAAAATATATTTCGATACTGTTTGGTAATTAATAACAAAAAGAAATTCACAAATAGAATAAAATAACTTTCCCGACAAATCATCAAGGCAATTAATACTAGTAAGTAACAAAAAACTTTATTAAAAATATGAACTTCTTGAATCATAGAATTTTTAAGAAACATGTTTATACACATCCTTTATTAAATCTCTAATATCTCTATGAAAAGAAAGTTTTATTTTTTTCTTTCTAGCTAACATCGTAAACCTTACTAAATCAGGAATTTCTAACTCGTTTTCTATTAAAAAAGGAATATCCTGATAAATCTCTAACACATTACCAAAAGCTAATAAATGTCCTTTTTTTAAAATGATGATATCATCCACTAATTCATATAATAAATTGATATGATTACTGCTAATCAAAATAGTTTTATGATATTTTTCTTGTAATACTTTTATAAAATGAGTTAATTTTTTTTGTTTCTGATAATCTAGTTCCACAAATGGTTCATCTAATATGATAATACTAGGATTATAGATTAAACTTAGTACAATTTGAACTAATTTGATTTCCCCTGTTGATAAAGTAGAAATAGGTTTCTGAAAATAGGATTCCTCTAATCCTACCATCGTAAACGCTTGACTTATTTTTTTAGAAAGATTTTTAGGATGATAATTTAACCTAGATATTAAAAATTCCATTTCTTCTTTTAAACTATCCGTGAAAAACTGTTCTTTCGGATTTTGGGTAACCAGAGCAACCTCTTTTCGAACTTGACATAGATTTTCTGAATTAATTTCTAAATTTCCAACCGTAATACTTCCTGTAGAAGGAAATTTTAGGGCATCTATCAATTCACATAACAAAGTCTTATATTCCCCTGTGATACCAGTAATATGATTGGATTCGATTTTGAAATTGATACGATCTAACAGTTTTTTATTTTTATAACGGTATCCTACATTTTTCAAGATTATTTCCATAATGTATTCACCATCCGATCCATATCTAATTCTGTCTCTTTCAATAATTCGTAAAATTCTAGTTTGCAGGATAAATCTACTATAAAAGGGAGAGAAAATCCTAATCGATTTAGTAACGTATCTTCTTTTAATACCAAAAGTGGTTTTCCTTCCATTACTATTTTTCCTTGATTTAAAATATATAAATAGTCGGTATCTAAAGTATCTTCTAAATTTGTTGTTGTTAAAAGAATCGTTACCTTATTTTTCTGTTGATAGTCTTTTAATACTTTTTTTATGAATTGTTTTGTTTTAGAATCCATCATAGAAAAAGGATGATCTAATAATAAAATTTTAGGTTGATGAAGAATCGCTATTGCTAACAGAAGAATTTGTTTTTCTGCATTGGTTAGATCACTAGTCTTTTTTTCTAGTAGTTTATTGATTTTAAAAAGATGAGCTACTTCTAAAATACGATGTTCTATTTCTTCTATAGAATAATTCAAATTTTCTAGAGGAAAAGCCATTTCTTTATAAACATCTTCAAATAAAAAAGGAGTAGATAGATTTCCAAAAACAATTCCTAAATCTTTGGTATGGTCTTTTATTCGGTTAGAATCAACATAAGAATAGTCAATTGTAATGGTATCTTTACTAGGTAAAAGTCCTGCAATTAACTTTATTAAAGTGGTTTTTCCGCTTTGATTATTTCCTGCAATACTAATATAACTTCCCTCTTCAATCGATAAATGAAAGCGATGAAAGATTGTAGTATTACCATATTGAAAATTTAAATTTTTAATTTCAATGATTTTTGCCATTCTAACCACACATTCCTTTCACTTTGTTCAAGGCACACATAGTGATGAAAATAATTATTTTTCAGACTACCATCTCACTGACTTATTATTATACTTGAATATAAATTTGAATTCAATAAAAGAATGAAAGAAAATTTTGTTTCTAAAATCTGGTATAATGAAGATATTGAATAACAACAAATTAAAAATTTGTTTTATAGCTGCTTTTCATATAAGAAAAAAATGAATGAACAAGAATCTTATTTTGATGGTGGATTACTACAACTAATAGGTTGGATACTCTTAGGATCACTTATTACCATATTTACATTGGGAATTTATTTTCCTTGAAGTTACTGTATAATTTACAATTGGGAAATAAAACATACTGTAATTAATGGAAAAAGACTTGCCTTTGATGGAACAGCAGTACAATTATTTGGAAATTGGATAAAGTGGATTATTCTAACAATTATAACACTAGGAATTTATAGTTTCTGGGTAAATATTTCATTAAAAAAATGGAAAACCAAACATACACATTTTCTCAGTGTATAATAAAAGATTTCTAACAGACTCGTTAAAAATCTTTTATTTTGGAAAAACTATTTTTTCTTCTTTTTCTGAATTTGATAAGTAATTTTCATCAATGCTTTATCGGATAAAAATCTTCCAAAAAATTTACTACATTTCATTAGAAATCCTGGAATAATTAATAATTTCTTTTGAAACATTTTATCAACAGCATATCTAGCCACTTGATTTGCTTTCATTGGTTTGATAGAAAATTGTACTCCTGCAATTTGATTGAAATTTGTATCTACTGGGCCAGGACATAAACAAGAAACAGATACTTTTGACTTTTCTTTTTTTAATTCATAGGAAATTGCTTCTGTAAAACGATATACATAAGACTTGGTACTATAATAAGTTGCCATTAAAGGTCCTGATTGAAAAGCTGCGGAAGAAGCAACATTTAAAATGTATCCTCTATTTTTTCTTTTCATATCTTTTAAGAATAGTTTTGTTAATACATGAACTGCTTTAATATTAATATCAATCATATTTAATTCTTGATTTAAATCTAATTCTGTAAAAGAACCAAATAGTCCAAATCCTGCATTATTAACTAAAATATCAATATCGTCATTTTTTACCAGTACATATAAAGATTTAATATCCTCCACTTGAGATAAATCCATTACGATAATTTTTGGTTTGTGTTTTAACGTTTTGGCAACACTTTCTAGTTTTTCTTTATCCCTAGCAACTAGAATAACTTCATATCCCAAACTATCTAAATACTTAGAAATTTCTAAACCTATTCCCGAAGAGGCACCTGTTACTAAAGCTTTCATATTACCACCCTAAGTTTATTATATCACTCATTAATGTTTTTGCAAAACACTTTTTACATAGAATAATCTATTAAAAATAAGTATTATTTGTCAGAATAAGTACATTGAAAAAAAGTTTTACAATTCTTATCTTTTATAGACTAAATGTTTATATTTAATATTTTCATATTGATTTTCTGATAACAGTTCTTCCTGCCATTCCTCTTGATCAAAATCTGGAAAAAAAGCATCTGCATCTTGATCGGATTCTTCAATTCGCGTTAACAACATTCTATTAGCATAAGGAATCATTTGTCCATAAACTTGACTACCACCAATAACCATAACTTCTTGATTTAACTTTTCAATATAAGCAAGTAAATCTTCCATATTATGAACAACAACAATTTGTGGATCTAAATCGATCTCTTGATGAGTTAAAACAATATGTTTTCGATAAGGTAATAGTTTAGGTAATGATTTCAAAGTATTCATTCCCATGATAATAGGCTTATTGATGGTATGTTCTTTAAAAAATTTCATATCACCTGGAATATGCCAAATCAATTGATTATTTTTTCCCAATTCATTATTTTTACCAATAGCAGCAATTAATGTAATATTCATATAATCATCTCCTAATTTTCATTTAAATATTCTTTTAAAAAGGTAATGACACCATCTTCATCATTAGATAATGTTGTATACTTAGCATTTGTTTTTACCTGCTGTAAAGCATTTTCCATAGCAACACCAATTCCGCATTTTTCTAACATTTCTTGATCATTCAAACCATCACCAAAGGCAATAATATCCTTATTATCAATTTTACACATATCTGCTAAAAAGTCATCTATTTGATTGAAATAATAAATATTAGAATGAATAATTGTTTTCTTATCATCACTAATTTGATTTACTACTTCTTTTTGATATTGTCCAAATATAAAGTTAAAACTTATATTATCAATTCCATAATAATCAATAGCAGTAGATATATAATCATAACTACTAATTTCAGCATTTTCTATATTTTCTTTCAACTATATATATTTTTATAATATATTTAAACAATGTTTGCGGTATTTTTCTAATTCTTGTGGTTTCTTTATAAAATCATTTACTAAAGTGTTGATATTTTTTTAGAGATTGTTGCCATGTTAATTCCTCTTTTTTTATAAAATAAGAAATCATTAAGATTTTTTTATTTCTTTTATTAATTGTTTTTTTAGTATTCTTTCACCATTTTTAGCACCAGTTCCTAGTGCTGCTATTTCTGTATTTGTTTGATCTTCTAACCAAGAAAAATATTCCCTTATATATTTATTAAAATAATAATCATCAAACATTCCTTTTGTTTCAGAATATTCTAACCCTAAATGTTGAAAAAAATTCAAATACAAACTAGAAGGTGTATTGATACGACAATTATTCTGTAATTTATGAATATCTAAATCAAAAATTCTTCTTTCCATTTTGGTAACCGTTGTTTGTTCTGATTGATCAAATATAGTATTCGGTGGAAAATCATTATCAACCCATGGTAAATCAAGTAATCTAGTTTCATATTCATGAATTCCTTTTGATTTATGAAATAATCGCTCTAGTTCCAATGCTTCCAATAAGGTTACCTCATTAGGATCTTTTGCCCGATAGTCTTTCCCAAATAATTGCTTAAGATAATAATCAGGAACACGAGCCATCCACTTTTTTACTAACTCTGGTTTTAAATAATTGCCATAACATTCAACATCACCTTTACATGGATAACCACCATACATAGAAGCCAAATTAATCTGTGTCCACGTAAGTTCATCACCACTACCATAGCTACCTGTATAAATAAAATCTCCAGATTTTGTGATATTACTGATTCGAATGGGAAATGGTCTAATTACCATAATTGTTTGTAGCAATCTTTCACTAGAGATACCACTATCAGCTAATAATTGGGTAGTAGAAACATTTCTACTAGTTACATAAGGATAATTACCACTGTGGTTTAAACATAAATCACAGCCTTGAGATCCCTCCAATATAGTATACTCATTCTCATTATCAAGATGTTTATAAAGCTTATCCATCCATTCATCATTCGATAGTTTCATTGCATTTTTATAATCCTTAAAAAAATCTAAGACTGGATAGCGAATTACTTTCTCTTGAATAACAGCTCCACATCCTTTAAAGGTAGAACCTGTCTTTATATTTTTTCTTTCATATTCCTTATGTCTTTCATCTATTAATGGAACTAGTTCATGAACATATATTTTTCTATTACCCAAATATTTTTGAGTCTGTTCATATTCTTCTTTAAAAACTTCCATATCAATTGCAGAACCTGGACCAATAAAAAGTTCTGTATTAGGATTTACCGATGATACAGGAATATTTCGAAAAATCGTTTTATTTCCTTTTTCATCTAAAAAAGTATGTCCAGCATTTGGCATACAATTGGTAATAGATGCACCTAACTGAATTTTCGAATCTGTCGCTATTTCTCCAACTACTTTAGCTTTGCCACAGCTTCCAGCTGCTCCATCTATTACTGATATTACATTTTTTAACATATTTTCCCCCTAAGTCACATAATGATTTTTCTGTTTCTTTTTATTATATCAAAAAAAAGAACTATATCAATAGTTCATTTTCCTTATTTTACTAATTGTAAAATAACCATTAGGGCATCGTCGCCTTTTCTTTCTGTTGTTTTTAAAATTCTAGTATAACCACCATTACGGTCTTTATAACGAACTGCTAAGTCGTCAAATACTTTTTTTACCGCTTCTGTATCATTTTGTAAGAATGCTAAAGCTTTTCTTCTAGATACTAAGCTTCCATTTTTACCATAAGTAATCATTTTATCAACAAAACTACGAACTTCTTTTGCTCTTGTTTCTGTTGTAGTAATTGCTTCATGCATGATAACATCTTTTACTTGGTTTGCAAGTAAACTTCTTCTATGCTTGTTATCACGACCTAATTTTCTATATGCCATCTTGCTCCTCCTTACTTATTAATCTTCATCACGAAGTACTAATCCTAAGTCTCTTACTTTATCTAATACTTCTTTTAATGATTTTTTTCCTAAGTTACGAATCTTCATCATATCTGATTCAGATTTGTTAACAAGGTCTTGTAATGTATGAACTCCAGCACGTTTTAAGCAATTGTAAGCACGAACTGAAAAATCTAAATCTTCGATTGTTGTTTCTAATGCTTTCATTTTTGGATCTTCTGTTTTCTCAATCATGATTCCACTCATATCTGCAATACTACTTAAATCTGTTAAAATTTCAAAGTGTTCAATTAAAATACGAGATGCCAAAGCCACTGCTTCTTCTGGTCTTATAGAACCATTTGTCCATACACTTAATACTAATTTATCATAATTTTCATTTTGTCCTACACGAGCTGGTTCTACTTCGTAAGCAACTCTTTCAATCGGAGAATATAGAGAGTCGATTGCAATTGTTCCGACTTTTTTGTCTGATAATAACTTCTTATTATCATCACTTTTTACATATCCTCTACCATTACCTACTGTCATTTCCATGATTAATTTTCCACCTTTTGATAAGGTAGCAATTTCTTTCTCAGGATTTAAAATTTCAATATCGCTATCATGCTCGATATCTCCAGCTGTAACAACTCCTTCTTTAGTTGCATTTAGACGAATTACTTTATTTTCCTCTGTATGATTTTTGATCACAATTCCTTTTAGATTTAAAACAATTAATGCAACATCTTCTCTTACTCCATCAATTGTTTGGAATTCATGAGAAACTCCTTCAATCTTTACACTTGTAATTGCACTACCTGGTAAACTAGATAGCATTACTCTTCTTAATGCATTTCCTAAAGTAGTACCAAAACCTCTTTCAAGTGGTTCTAGTTCAAATTTTCCATAAAAATTACTTTCTACATTTTCTACGATTTTGTATACTGGTTTTTCAAATTGTAACATGAAACTAACCTCCTTATTTAATTACCCACGTGGGCGTTTTGGTGGACGACATCCGTTATGTGGAATTGGAGTTTCATCTGAGATGGCTGTTACTTCTAATCCAGCAGTTTGCAATGAACGAATTGCTGTTTCACGTCCAGGACCCATCCCTTTTACTCTTGCTTCAACTTTACGCATTCCCATATCATAGGCTGCCTTTCCTGCTGCTTCTGCTGCCATACCAGCTGCAAATGGGGTAGATTTTTTACTACCTTTGAATCCAATTGCTCCACTAGATGCCCAACTAATTGCATTTCCTTCTTTATCACAGACAGTTACGATTGTATTATTGAATGTTGCATGGATATAAGCAATTCCTTCAGGTACATTCTTTTTGACTTTTCTTTTTCTAGTTTTATAAGCCATAAGTCTTTCCTCCTTTATTTCAATTTATTATTTCTTTTTATTCGCAATTGTTTTAGGTTTTCCTTTACGAGTACGGGCATTTCTATTTGTTCTTTGTCCTCTTACAGGTAATCCTCTCTTATGACGGGTTCCTTGATAAGAATTAATTTCCATCTTGGTTTTAATATTCATGTTTACTTCACGACGAAGATCACCTTCTGTTAAGTATTTATTTACTTCATCACGAATTCTAGATAATTCATCATTATCTAAATCTTTTGCTTTTTTCGTTGGTTCTACTTTCGCATCCTTACAAATTGTAAGACCTAAGTTTCTACCAATTCCATAAATACTTGTTAATGCAATAGAAATATGTTTCTCATTTGGAAGATCGATTCCTTTAATACGTGCCATAAATACACCTCCTATTTATTATCCTTGTTTTTGTTTGTGCTTTGGATTTTCACAAATAATTCTGACTTTACCTTTTCTTTTGACTACTTTACATTTTGCACAAATTGGTTTTACTGATGCTTTTACTTTCATTTTTTTCCCTCCTACTTTCTATAGGTAATTCTCCCATGTGTTAGGTCATAAGGCGTTAATTCTACTGTTACGGTATCACCTGGTAAAATGCGAATGTAATTCATTCGGATTTTACCAGAAACATGGGCTTCTACAATATGTTCATTTTCAAGTTTTACTTTAAATTTTCCCCCAGGGATAATTTCTAAAACTTTTCCTTCCACTTCGATGATATCATCTTTCTTAGCCATTTCATCACTCTCCCGTTAAAATTTGATAACCTTCTTTGGTTACTGCGACAGTATGTTCAAAGTGAGCTGATGGTAATCCATCATCGGTTTTAATGGTCCAATCATCATCTAAAAGATAGATATCTTCACTTCCTAAATTTAACATTGGTTCTACCGCAATTACCATTCCTTCTTTGAGGATTGGTCCTGTTCCTCTTTTTCCATAGTTTGGAACTTCTGGTTCTTCATGAATCTTAGTTCCAACCCCATGTCCTACTAGTTCTTTTACGACTCCTAGATGATGATGTGTTGCATATTCTTCAATGGCAGCACCAATATCTCCAATTCTAGCACCCGGCTTAATTTTCGATAAGCCTACAAACAAAGCCTTTTCCGTATGCTCTAGAAGATATTGAATTCCTTCATTTACATCTCCAACTGGATAACTCCAAGCAGAGTCGCCATGATATCCTTTATAGCATGCTCCAATATCAATCGATATGATATCTCCATTTTTCAATTTTCTATTTCCAGGAATTCCATGTACTACCTCATCATTAATACTAGTACAGATAGAACCAGGAAACCCTTGATATCCTTTAAAAGAAGGAGTTGCATTCTGACTACGAATAAATTCTTCTGCTAAACGATCTAATTCTTTTGTTGTGATTCCTTCTTTTAAATAAGGTTTTAGATATTGATGAGTACGATAAACTATGTTACCTGCTTCTTTTAATAACTCTATTTCTCTTTTACTTTTTATAGTAATCATCTAATCATCTCTTTCCTAAGATAGCTTGAATCTTACTAAAAATTTCTTCTTTGGATAATGTTCCATCTACGACTTTCAATTTCCCTTGCTTTTGATAATAATCGATTAAAGGTTGTGTTTTCTCAAAATATTCTTGATAGCGAACTTGAAAGGTTTCTTGATTATCATCACTACGTGTATATAATTCATTTCCACAAGAATCACAGATTCCTTCTATCTTTGGTTTTAACGAGTCTATATTCATATTGTAACTTTTTCCGCAACTTTTACATAATCTACGACCAGTAATTCTATCAAGCAAAATGGAATATGGAACATCTAACTCGATGACAAAATCGATTTGACTATTTTTTTTTGCTAGCATGTCATCCAATTTTTCTGCTTGATAAAGATTTCTAGGAAAGCCATCTAATAATAAGTGAGAACAATCGATTTGATCGAGGTATCGTTCTAGTATTGCTAAGACAATATCGTCACTCACTAAACTACCGCTTTCCAATACTGCTTTGATTTTTTTTCCAAAATCACTTTCTTCTTGAGAAACTTCTCTTAATAAGTTTCCGGTTGAAATATGATTGATTTGATATGTTTCTTTTAATAACTCAGCCTGTGTTCCTTTTCCGGCTGCAGGCGGAGCAAGTAAAATAATATTCATTATCTTCTCCTATAACTCTTTCGATAACTACGAGTTACTAAGCTACCTTCTAATTGTTTATAAGTCTCTAAGGCAACTCCGACTACAATTAATAATCCGGTACCTCCAATTGTTACCTGACTTGATAAAGTAATTTGATCGGATAAATTTACCAAGTTAGTAAATAAAATAGGAAGTCCAGCAATAATAATTAAGAAAATAGAACCAACCACAGTCAATCTAGAAATTACTTTTGATAAATAAGTTTCTGTTTCTTTTCCAGGTCTTACTGCTGGGATAAATCCACCATTTTGTTGGAGATTTTTGGCCATTTCTTCTGGTTTCATTTGGATAAATGTATAAAAGTATCCAAAGAAGAAGATTAAGATTGCATATAAGATAAATCCAATTGGAGTTGCATAACTTAAGTAATGATTACAGAAGTTAATGAATCCTTCTTTTCCTGTAAATTGTGCTATAGTAGATGGAATCATTAAGAAACTAGATGCAAAGATAACAGGAACCACTCCAGCTGAATTAATTTTAATTGGCATGAAAGATTGTTCTTTTCCATAAGCACTGGTTGATTTATTGGCATATTGAATTGGTATCTTTCGATCTGCTTCTTGAATCCAAATAACTCCAATGACAATTAAGAAATATACAATCACAAATACGACAAATAGTAAGATTCCTAACCATTGTTGTAGAGATGACTCTAAAATTAAACCTTGGAAGGCTAATACAAACATAGTTGGAAGTTCCTTAATGATACCAGCCATAATAATTAAGCTCATACCATTACCAATTCCCTTTTGGGTAATCTGATCTCCTAACCATAATGTGAAAGCAGTACCAGCTGTTAGAATCGTTGTAATATACAAGTGATCTAATGCACTGTTAGCACGGAAAAACACGAAAGAAAAGGCAAAACCTTCAATAAAGGCAAAGATAATACCTATATAACGAGTAATTTGATTAATTTTTTGTCTTCCTACCGGTCCTTCTTTGGCTAATTCACTAAAGTAAGGAATAATATCTAATTGTAATAATTGCATAATAATCGATGCTGTAATATAAGGCATAACCCCTAATGCAAAGATAGAGAAATTTTTAAGAGATCCTCCACCCATCGCATTCATTAATTCTAGAAAACCTAGATTACTAGTGATTTCATCCGTTCCTGGAACTCGAATTGATGTTCCAATTACGAAAATCATTAATGCACCGAGCGTAAATAAAATTCTTTGTCTTAAATCCTTATTCGTTGGTGCAAATAATTGTTTCATGGTCTGAAACATCTTAGATCACCTCAGCTTTACTTCCGCTCTTTTCAATTTTCTCTAAAGCACTAGTTGAGAATTTGTTTGCTTGAATCGTTAATTTCTTTTCTAAGTTTCCTTCTCCTAATACTTTAACCCCATCTAATCCTTTTTTCACTAATCCTACTTCTTTTAATAAAGCAGGAGTAACTACCGTACCTTCATCAAATCTGTTAAAATCACTTAAGTTAATAACTGCATAAACTGTTTTAAATTCACTATTAGAGAATCCACGTTTTGGTAAGCGTCTATATAAAGGTAATTGTCCTCCTTCAAAAGTTGCTCCTTTTCCGCCACCACTACGAGCTTTTTGACCTTTTTGACCTTTACCACTTGTTTTTCCTAAACCACTACCTGGTCCACGACCAACGATTTTCTTTTTTGTTGTAGCTCCTTCATTTGCTACTAATTCATGTAATTTCATTATCCCAAAATCTCCTCTACTTTTTTTCCTCTTAGTTTTGCAACTTCTTCTACAGATTTTACAGATTTTAAGGCATTAATCGTTGCAGTAGCCATATTTAATTTTGTACGAGATCCAAGTGATTTAGATAAAATGTCTTTTACTCCAGCTAGTTCCAAAACAGCACGTACAGATCCACCAGCGATTACTCCAGTTCCGGCAACAGCAGGTTTTAAGAAAACTTTTGCAGCTCCGTTTACTCCTGTTACTTCATGCTGAATGGTACGTCCATCAACTAAAGGTATTTTAACGATATTTTTATTGGCAGCTTGAATTGCTTTTTTAATTGCATCAGGAACTTCATTAGCTTTTCCAATTCCTAATCCAACTTGACCTTTTCTATCCCCAACAACAACACAAGCAGAGAATCTTCTTTGACGTCCACCTTTGTTTACTTTTACAACAGATTTTACTTCAACGACTAATTCTTCTAATTGTTTTTGTTTAGGGTCATTATTTTTATTTTGCATAAATACCCTCCTTTTTAGAATTCTAATCCATTTTCACGTGCAGCGGTAGCTAAAGCTTCTACACGTCCATGATAAAGGTATCCACCTCTATCAAATACTACTTTAGTTATTTTTGCTTTTTTTGCCTCTTCTGCTATTTTCTTTCCTACAGCAGTTGCAGCTTCTATATTTCCACCATTTTTTAGTTTTAATCCTAATGATGAAGCACTAGCTAAAGTAACACCGTTTTCATCATCAATAATTTGACAACTAATATTTTTGTTTGAACGAAATACGCATAATCTAGGAATTTCCGTTGTTCCAAATAACTTAGAACGAACTCTTTCATGTCTCATTACACGCATTTGGTTACGAGATACTTTATTAATCATAAGTAAACCCTCCTTCTACTTATTTATTAGGCAGCTTTCTTTCCTTCTTTACGACGGATATATTCATCTTTATAACGAATTCCTTTTCCTTTATAAGGTTCAGGTTCTCTTACACTTCTAATTTCTGCTGCAAATTTTCCAACTAATACTTTATCAATACCACTTACAGTAATTTCAGTATTAGAAACTAATTCTACTTTTAAACCAGTTGGAATACTTAATTCTACTGGATGAGAATATCCAGCATTAATCACTAGTGTATTTCCTTTGACATTGAAACGATAACCTACACCAATAATTTCTAATCCTTTGGAAAAACCTTCTGTTACCCCAACAATCATATTATGAATATTGGCATTGGTTGTTCCGTGCATTGCTTTCGTTTCTTTCTCATCGTTTGGACGAGTTACGACTAAAGTATTTTCTTCTTGTGTTAACTCAATACCACCCTTTAATTCTAATGATAATTCTCCTTTTGGTCCTTTTACAGAAACAAGATGATTTTCATTTGTTACTGTAACACCACTAGGTACTATAATTTTTCTATTACCAATACGGCTCATACTTGCACCTCCTTATATAATGTTTTTTACCAAATATAAGCTAAAACTTCTCCACCTAAACCTTGTTTTCTTGCTTCTTTATCTGTCATAATTCCACTAGATGTAGATAAAATTGCGATTCCTAATCCATTTAATACTTTAGGAACTTCATCTTTCTTTGCATAAACTCTTAATCCTGGTTTAGAGATACGTTTTAATCCAGTGATAACTCTTTCTTTTTTCTCACCATATTTTAAAGTAATTAGAATCATTCCTTGTACATTTTCATCTAATACTTTATAGTCTTTAATAAATCCTTCTTCTTTTAAAATTCTAGCTAACTCTAATTTTAATTTTGAAGCAGGTACTTTTACTTCTGTATAACGCATACTATTTGCATTACGAATACGAGTTAGCATATCTGCGATTGTATCTGTTACTACAGCCATATCATTAATCCTCCTTCCCAGATCCTACCAGCTTGATTTCTTAACACCTGGTATTTGTCCTTTACTTGCTAATTCTCTAAAACAAATACGACAAATTCCAAATTTACTCATGACAGCATGTGGTCTTCCACATCTTTCACAACGAGTATATTCACGAACTTTAAATTTTTGTTTACGATTAGCTTTCACAATCATACTTTTCTTTGCCATAATATCCTCCTATTACTTTCTAAAAGGAATTCCAAGTTCATTTAATAAGTCAAATGCTTCTTCATTAGATTTCGCAGTGGTAACGAATACGATATCCATTCCACGAACTTTTACCACACTATCATAATCAATTTCAGCAAAAATTAATTGCTCTTTAATTCCTAATGTATAGTTTCCTCTTCCATCAAATGCTTTGGTAGATACTCCTCTAAAATCACGTACACGAGGAAGTGCAATAGAAATTAATTTATCCATAAAGTTATACATGTTTTCTCCACGTAAAGTAACTTTACATCCAATGGATTGTCCTTCTCTTACTTTGAATCCAGCAATTGATTTTCTAGCTTTGGTAATGACTGGTTTTTGTCCAGAAATCACTTCTAGATCTTTTGCTGCTGCTTCTATTAATTTAGAATTTGATGTAGCATCTCCTACACCCATATTAATTACTATTTTTTCTAATTTTGGAACTTCCATGATTGACTTATAACCATGTTTTTCTTTTAAACTTGGAACTACTTCCTTAAGATATTTTTCTTTTAGGCGGTTCATAGATTACCCTCCTTCCAACTAATCAATCTTTTCATTTGATTTTTTTGAAATTCTAATTTTTTTATTTGTTTTTTCATCTTTTTTGTAACCGATTCTAGTTCTTTTCTTGGTCTTAGGGTCGATTAACATGACATTGGAAACATGAATTGGTGCTTCTGTTTCTAAAATTCCACCTGTTTCTTGTCCGTTTCCTTTTTTATGTTTTTTTACGATATGAACACCTTCCACAATTACTTTATCTTCATTTCTTAAGGTCTTCGTTATCTTTCCTTCTTTTCCTTTACTAGATCCGGCTATTACTACAACTTTGTCTCCTACTTTAAGTTTCATAATATCCTCCTTTATAGCACTTCTTTAGCTAAAGATACTATTTTCATGAAATCTTTGTCACGTAATTCACGTGCTACTGGTCCGAAGATACGAGTTCCTACTGGACTCTTATCATCTCTTATAATTACGCAAGCATTATCATCAAACTTAATGTAACTTCCATCATCACGACGAAGACCTTGTTTGCTTCTTACGATAACTGCTTTCACAACTTTTCCTTTTTGTACAGTTCCATTAGGTGTGGCATCTTTGATTGTACCAACAACTATGTCACCGATATTACCAGTTTTTACTTTGCTTCCTCCAAGAACACGAATGACTAATAAGCTTTTTGCTCCTGAATTGTCTGCAACTTTTAAACGGCTTTCTTGTTGTAACATAAATTATTTCCTCCTTCACCTAAGAGTTATAAAATAACTGCTTCTTTTACAATTTCAGCTAAATAGAAGTGTTTTGTCTTAGAAATTGGTTTGCATTCTACAATTCTAACAGTATCTCCTACTTTTGCTTTATTGGTTTCATCATGAGCTGCATATTTTTTAGAATATCTCACTCTTTTTCCATATTTTGGATGTTTTTTATAAGTTTCAACTCTAACAGTAATTGTTTTGTTATTGCAAGCACTGACAACTGTACCAACAAATTCTTTTTGTACTTTTTCCATCTTATTTAACCTCCCCGTTAAGTTCACGTTCACGTAATACGGTTTTAAAACGTGCTACATCGTGTCTTAATTCTCTTATTCTTGAAGGTTTTTCTAAGTTTCCAGTTGCTTGTTGAAAACGTAAGTTGAATAATTCTTCTTTGTTTTCTTTGATCTTTGCAACAATTTGTTCAGTGGTTAGTTCTCTTATTTCTTTAACCTTCATTTATTTCACCACCATTTTCTTTCTTTACAAATTTTGTTTGAATTGGTAGTTTGTGTGAGGCAAGTCTTAATGCTTCACGAGCAGTAGCTTCATCAATACCACTAATTTCAAACATAATTTTTCCTTCTTTTACTACGGCAACCCATTCTTCTACGTTTCCTTTTCCTTTTCCTTGACGAGTACCAATTGGTTTCTTCGTTAAAGGCATATGTGGGAAAATATTAATAAATACTTTACCACCACGTTTCATATAACGTGTCATTGCAACACGGGCTGCTTCGATTTGGTTGGATGTAATCCAAGCTCCTTCTTTTGCCATTAATCCATAGTCACCATTTGTTAAGGTTGTATTTCCTTTGGCATGACCTTCGTAAGGTAATCTATGAACACGACGATATTTTGTTCTTGATGGAATTAACATAATTAATTACCTCCTTTAGCCTTTTTAGAAGGAAGAATTTCTCCTTTATAAATCCATACTTTTACTCCAATTTTACCAAAAGTAGTATTGGCTTCACTGATGGCATAATCAACATCAGCTCTTAATGTATGTAGAGGTATTGTTCCTTCTGTATATCCTTCACTACGAGCCATTTCAGCCCCACCTAAGCGTCCAGATACTAATGTTTTAATACCTTTTGCTCCAGCTTTCATAGCATTACGGATTGCTCTTTTTTGAGCCATTCTGAATGATGCACGATTTTCAATTTGTGATGCAATAGAATCTGCAACAATCTGTGCATTGATATCAGGTTTTTTAATATCAACAATAGAAATTTGAATATCTTCCCCAACTAGTTTAGATAATTCTTTTTTCATTTTTTCAATTTGTTCTCCACCTCTTCCGATAATTACACCGGGTTTAGCAGTATGAACAATGACTTCACATCTTTTAGAATTTCTTTCGACTTGAATTTTACTAATTCCATTAGACTTTTGTCCTTTTTCAAAATATTCACGAATTTTTACATCGTTATTTAAATATTTGGAAAAATCTTTTTTATTGGCATACCATTTCGAATCCCAATCTTTATTAATTCCAAGTCTTAGTCCATTAGGATTTACCTTTTGACCCATTTCTAACCCTCCTTTTGCCTACTTAGTTGCCACAACGATTACGATGTGACTTGTTCTTTTATCGTTATGTCCAATGTGACTACGTGAATCAAACATATGTCTTTTCATCACTGGACCAGCATCTACTCTTGCTTCTTTTACATAAAGCTCTTCTTGTTTTGCTCCGTTATTATTTACGGCATTTGCGATTGCTGATTCAAGAACTTTTTTTGTAAGACGAGCAGGCTTTTTATTCATATTGTTTAAAATATCTAATGCAACACTCACTTTTTTCCCACGAATTAAATCTACTACTAAACGAGTTTTAATAGGGGATACTCGAAGAGTTTTTGCAATTGCTCTTGCTTCCATATTTTCTCCTCCTAGTCACTATTTATCTTTTTTCTCGCCATGTCCACCAAACTTACGAGTTTGTGAAAACTCACCAAGTTTATGTCCTACCATATCTTCTGTAATATATACGGGAATAAATTCTTTTCCATTATGTACTGCAAAGGTATGTCCAATAAATGCAGGATAGATTGTTGAACGGCGTGACCATGTTTTAATGACTTCTTTTTTTCCAGTTTCATTTAACTTTTCAACCTTAGCTAGTAATCTTTCGAATACATAAGGCTTTTTCTTTGCACTTCTTGCCATAATAATCTCCTCCTTTACTTACTATTACGACGACGTACGATAAATTTATCAGACGCTTTATTATTTCTTGTTTGATATCCAAGTGCTGGTTTACCCCAAGGAGTAACTGGTGCTTTACGACCAACAGGTGCACGACCTTCTCCACCACCATGTGGGTGATCATTAGGGTTCATAACAGAACCACGAACCGTTGGACGAATTCCTTTATGACGAGTACGACCAGCTGTTCCTAATCTTACTAAGTTTTGATCTTCATTTCCAACTTCTCCAATGGTAGCATAACAAGTTCCTAATATTAATCTTTGTTCTCCACTAGAAAGTCTTACCATTACGTAATTTCCTTCACGTCCAAGGATTTGAGCACTAGCTCCAGCACTACGAGCAAGTTCTCCTCCTTTTCCAGGACGAAGTTCGATATTGTGAATCATAGTTCCAACTGGAATATTCATAATAGGTAAACTATTTCCTACTTTAATATCTACGTTTTCTCCTGATACTATGATATCTCCAACACTCAATTTTTTTGGAGCGATGATATATCTCTTTTCACCATCGGTATAATGAATTAATGCAATATTTGCAGTTCTATTTGGATCGTATTCAATTCCAGCAACTTTTCCGTAAATATCATGTTTATCTCTTTTAAAATCAATCACGCGATATTTTCTTTTTGCTCCTCCACCTTGATGTCTTACGGTTATTTTTCCTTGATTGTTACGACCACCGTTTTTCTTTAAGCTAACTACTAAACTTTTTTCTGGAGTAGTTTTCGTAATTTCTGTATTGACTAAAACACTTCTTTTTCTTTGTCCAGCAGTAATTGGCTTATAGTTTCTTACTGACATGAGTAACCCTCCTCTTAATTAAGTTCAATTGTTTGACCTTCTGCTAGTGTTACAATGGCTTTTTTAGAGCGATTGGTAAGTCC
Organism: uncultured Bacilli bacterium; assembly: GCA_947632565.1. Classification (GTDB taxonomy): domain Bacteria; phylum Bacillota_I; class Bacilli_A; order RF39; family UBA660; genus Alloscybalousia. The sequence goes on from CANRPT010000011.1 coordinate 27,296, forward strand.
AGCATAACGTCCAACTCTTCTTTTCTTTGTTTTTACATTTAAAGTACGAATTTCTTCTACTTTCACATGAAATAATTTTTCAATTGCTTGTTTAATTTCTGTTTTATTTGCTTTTGGATCCACCAAAAAAGCATATTGTCCTTTTTGACCGATTGCTGCAGATTTTTCAGTAATGACTGGCGCTTTAATGATTTCTAAGTATTTAGTATCCATTAACGAAGCACCTCCTCTATTTGTTCTAATCCTTCTTTTGTTGTTAATAAGACATCTGCATAACTTAAATCAAGTACATTTAATTCTGTTGGTTCTAAAATCGCAATATTTTTTAAATTACGAGATGCAAGGATTAAGTTTTCTTCTAATTCTTTTACTACAATTAGTACTTTTTTATCCGCTAATTCTAACGTATTTAACATAGCAACAAATTCTTTTGTTTTTGGTGTAGCTAAACTAAAAGAATCTACTACTACTAATTGTTTATTATGATACATACTTAAGAATGCTGTTTGTAATGCTAATTTTCTTTCTTTTCGATTTTGTTTTTTTGAATAATCTCTAGGAACTGGAGTACCATATCTTCCTCCACCTACCCATTGTACGCTACGGATAGATCCTTGACGAGCATGTCCGGTTCCTTTTTGACGCCATGGTTTTCTTCCACCACCGCTTACTTCACTACGTGTTTTTGTTGCATGTGTTCCTTGTCTTAATGATGCTCTTTGTAAAATAATGGCATCATATAAAACTTTATCATTGGTTTCTACACTAAGTAGTTCTTTTCCTAATTTAATGTCCTTTAGTTTTTCCATCTTTAATTCCTCCTTTCATCACAATTTTAAATTTCTATTTAATCTGTGATGATTATTCACTTACTTCTTCTTGTGGTTCTTCTTTCTGTTCTTCTGTTTCAGTTGATTCTGTAACAGGAGCAGATTCTTCTACCGTCTCATCCGTATTTTCAGGTTCTTCTACAACTTCCACATAAGAAATAAATTCTTCTGTTTCATTTACTTTTTCACCTTTTTTTACTGATGTTCTAATCATAACTAAAGATTGTTTAGGACCTGGTACATTACCTTTTACTAAGATAACATTATTTTCTAAATCGACATCGACAATTTCAAGATTTTGAATCGTACAATTTTCATTTCCCATGTGACCTGGCATTTTCTTTCCTTTGATAACATGCATTGGTAACATGGTACCTAATGAACCAACACCTCTATGATATTGAGAACCATGACCCATTGGTCCACGACTTTGGTTATAACGTTTGATAACACCTTGAAATCCTTTTCCTTTGCTAACTCCGCTTACATCTACGATTTCTCCTTTTGTAAATAAGCTAGCATCAATTACTTGTCCTAAGGTGTAATTACTAACATCTACTCCCCTGATTTCTCTTAAGAAGCGCTTAGGTTCTGTATTGGCTTTGTTGGTATGACCGATTTTGGCTTTATTGCTTACTTTTGGTCTTACTGTTTGACATCCTAATTGGATGGCATCATATCCGTCTTTTTCTGTTGTTTTAATTTGTGTCACAACGTTTGGTTCGACTTCAATGACTGTGACAGGAATTAACTTTCCACTTTTCGTGAATACTTGTGTCATTCCTTTTTTAATCCCTAAGATTCCTTTCATTTTTTCTTCCTCCTAAATTATTGTTGTTCTACTTTGATTTGAATATCAACACCGCTTGGTAAATCTAAATGTGCTAATGCATCAATTGTTTCCTTGCTTGGGTTCTTGATATCAATTAGTCTTTTATGGGTACGCATTTCAAATTGCTCACGGCTGTCTTTATATATATAAACAGCTCTTAAAATAGTGAATTTTTCAATTTCTGTTGGAAGTGGTACTGGTCCACTAATTTCTCCTCCAGATCTTTTTACAGTCTCCACTATTTTCTTTGCAGCATTGTCTAGAATTCTATGATCATATGCTTTTAATCTAATGCGAACTTTGTCTTTTGACATTTCGAATCCTCCCTTCGCCTATATCTAGTATAGACTTGCTCCGTGTAAAAAACCTGATATTTCCGTTTAAATTACTAACAACTTAACCCGGTGTATCAGCAACCTCACACATCTAAGCAGCCACACAGTTAAAAGTATAACATATTTTAGTGAAATATTGCAAGCATTTTTTTCTTTTTTTTTCGTTTTATTAGCAAATTTTACAGAACAATTTTTTTCTATTCTCTGTTATAAGGATAGAAAAAGCCTATTTTTGATAGAAAACGAAAAAAAAGATTGACAAATCCCTTTCATTTATCTTATAATCTAAACTGCATATTCATGAACAGTGCTATAAGAAGTTTATTAATGTGTTTATGAAATGAGTAGTAACTTCACTGTTAGTGAACCTCTGAAACATAAACTCCCTAGTAAATGATTTTATAGAGTTCGATGTTTATGACAAAATATCGAAGGAGGACATTATGTCAAGATACACAGGTTCTAGTTACAAACAAGCACGTAGAGTTGGATTTTCTATTTCTGAAACAGGAAGAGAATTAGCTCGTCATCCTTATGGTCCAGGTCAACACGGACAAGATCGTAAAGGAAAATTATCTAACTATGGAGAACAATTAAAAGAAAAACAAAAAGTTAGATTCATGTATGGAGTAAATGAAAGACAATTTAAGAAAACATTCCATGAAGCATCTAAAATGAAAGGAATTACTGGTGATAATTTCTTAAGATTACTAGAGTCAAGACTAGATAATATCGTTTATCGTTTAGGACTTGCTACTACTCGTCGTGGAGCTCGTCAATTAGTAAATCATGGACATATTACTGTAAATGGAAAGAAAGTAGATATTCCATCTTATCGTGTTAAAGTGGGAGATATTGTTGCTGTAAAAGAAAACGCAAAAGATCATCCAGCAATCAAAGCTAGTTTAGAAAAAGTAACAAAACGTGTAGAATTTGTAACATTTGATGAAAAGAAATTAGAAGGTAAACTTGTTAGATTACCAGAAAGAAGCGAACTTAACGCTGATATTAATGAATCATTAATCGTTGAATTCTATAACAGATAGAAAGAAAAAAGGACTTCACAAAATGTGAAGTTTTTTTTGGGAAGAAAAAAAGAATTTTTTTCGGCATATACTGAAATAGTATAGGGCGTGATGATTTGGAAAACCAAGAAACACAAGAACAACAACTTTTTATTATTGATGGTCAATTGGTAGGATGCATTTTATATATTCTTTCTTTAGGGATTTCTATCGTTTTAATTATCAATCAAAGAAAAAGAGCCAATGGGAAAGAAGGATTCCTTACTCCCAAAGAATCCCAAATTTTAGCCCTTTTTAATAAAATTTTTATTTTACTATTACTATTCTTATTTTTATATTTAGATTATGAAGCGAAAGATCTAGCGGAAAATACAGGTCAAGATACTTCTGCCTTAGAGCTTCAAATTCTAGCATCCATCATCTCACTCATCCCAATATTTATTGGATTATATGTCGTCATCACAGATTTTTCTAATACCAATCTACAAACAGCTGAAATCGAAAATCCATTTGCATAAAGAAAAGAGCTTTTTAGCTCTTTTATCTTACCATTAGCGTTCTAAACTTCATATCTAGTTTAATGATTTTTCCAAAATAATCTTTTCCATTATTTTTTGCTGTTGTAATATTCCCGTTTTTGCTATTACTATATCCTGCAATATAGATACTTACCCCATCGGTATAAATTTCTGTTAAGTTATCATCATGACTTCCACCTAAGGCATCTTTCTTTTCCATATTTCCATTTAAGTCATAACATACTAAAATTCCTGCCATATATTCTTGGTTGGTATCTGTTTTTAATCCGGCATCTTCAGAAGTTGTATGTCCTACCACATAGAGTTTATTTTTATAAATGAAAATATCATTATAACGTTCAAAATTACTTCCACCAAATGTTTTTTCAAAAATGATGTTTCCCTCTAAATCATATTTGATTAAAACCGCATCTGTATTATCTGTGTCACGATTATCATCATCTGTCGTTCCTTCCGACAAAATTTTCTTAGAACCAACTACATATAATCCATTATCCTGATATACAATATCAGATAATCCTAAGCCATCCGTATAACTATAATTCTTATGCCATTGATAAATTCCATTAGCATCATATTTTACGATATTACCACTATCAGAAGCATCTTTTCCTACTACATAGAAATTTCCATCTACTTCTACAATTCCATTAAAGTTACCTGATTTGGTTCCTCCATGATTATTGTGCCAAATTTCATTTCCTTCTGCATCGTATTTGACGATAATTCCTCCACCAGTTTGATGATTTCCTAATTCCATATTTGCATAAATACTTTGTCCTATGGCGATAAAGTTTCCATCCTGTGTTTGAATTACTTTATTAAATCTAGTATTAGTCAATACACTATAAAATTTTTCCCAAAGGATTTCTCCTTCTTTACTATATTTGATAATAAAGGCTTCTCTTCCTTCATTTTCTTGTTCTTCTTCACTAAATTCTCCGCTACCTACCACAATATAACCATCGGAAATGGAGATAATAGAACTAAAAGTAGTATTTATGCCTTTTTTATACATTTTTTCAAAGATAATCTTGCCATCTTTATCATACTTTATTAATTTACCCTTTTCTAGTCCCTTGGTATAGTCATTTTCTTTACTATATTTAAAATTACTACTTCCAACAGCTACAATGTCTTGATTATCTAAGATTAAAGAATTCAAACTATCATAATAAACGGTATGAAATTCTCTCTGAATGAGTAAGATTAGAAGATAAATTCCTTCTATGAAAATAATGGTTACACAAATACCCATGATAATCTTTAACCATTTATTTGTTTTGATAAAAAGAATTAGCTCTGAAGTATTTTTTTTCTGTTCTTGCTTGTTTTTTACTTTTTTCGATTTTGGCTTTTTCAAAAATTGAAAATGCTGTTTTTTTTCTTTTGGTTTTTTCTGTTCTGTTTTTGGTTTTGATACCGATTTCTTTTTTATTTTACTTTTTTCGTTTTTTTCTGTCTTTTTTTGTTTGAAAAAAGAAAATAATGGTTTCTTTTCTTTGTTTTCTTTATCTTTTTTTATTTCTGTATCTACTTTTTTAGGGGAAGATTTTTCCTTTTCCACTTTTAAATTCGTAACAGTACTAAACTTTGGTACTTTTTTTTCTGTCTTTTTGGTAGTTCCTTTTTTCTTTGCATTTGATGTTTTTTTCTTAGAAACTTCCTTTTTTTCTATTACCTTAGAAAGTTCTTTTTTTCCAACCTTCTTCGTAGAAGCAGATTTTGCATTACTCTTTTTTTCTTTGGTTTGGTTGGTAGAATTTTTCTTTGGATCCTCTTTTTTCGATTTTTCTACTACTTTTTCATTTTCTTGGATTTTGGTCTTTTTTTCGTTTACTGAATTCGTGACAGTTTTCTTTTTCGCATTTGTTTTCTTTTTGGCTGGCATAATACTCCCCCATTCTATATTTGATAGACTCCAAGGTAGTATTTCTTTTTTCCTCTTCTTATGATAACATATTTTTCTTCTATTGCTTTAGATTTGGTAATTACCATTTCTAAATCTGTTACCTTTTCTCCATTTAGTGTAATACTACCACTATTTAAGAATTCTCTTCCTTCTCTCTTACTAGTTACTATACCATGATTTACTAAAAAATCAAGTATATTTTCATCCTCTGTTATTTCAAAAGTTGGAACACCATGGAAAACCTCTTCTATCTCTTTTCCTGTTAATTCTGATACCTTTCCATTAAATAATGTTTCACTTAAATGTAAAGCTTTTTCGTACTCTTCTTTGCCATGAATATCGGTTATCATTTCTCTAGCAAGAGTTTGTTGTGCTAATCTTTTTTCTGGCATTTCGAAATGTTCTTTTTCGACTTTTTCTATTTCTTCTTTTGATAAGAAAGTAAATACTTTTAAATAGTGAATAACCATTTCATCATCTGTATTAATTAAATATTGGTATAATTGATAAGCAGAAGTTTTATCTAAATCTAACCATAACGCATTTCCTTCACTTTTTCCAAATTTATTTCCATATTTATCTAAAATTAATGGCATCGTAAAACCATAAACATCCGTTCCACACTTTTTCTTAATTAAATCAATTCCCGTCGTAATATTTCCCCATTGATCAGAACCTTGTACTTGCATGATACAATGATTGTGTTCATATAAATATAAAAAATCATATCCTTGCATTAGTGTATAAGAAAACTCCGCATAAGTAATTCCCGTTTCTAATCTTCTACGGATAATATCTTTATCTAACATATAATTAATATTGATATACTTTCCAATATCACGAAGAAATTCTAGGTAATTATAATCTTTCATCCAATCATAATTATTGACTACGGTTGCTTTTCCCTCAAATAATTTGGTAATCTGATTTTTAATCCCTTCTAAGTTCTTTTCTAATACTTCTTTTTGGATGATTTCTCTTTCACTGGTTGGTCTAGGATCCCCAATTAATCCTGTAGCCCCTCCTACTAATAGAATCGGATGATGTCCAGCAAGGGCTAATCTTTTAGCCGTAACTAAAGAAGAATAATGTCCTAAATGCAAACTATCAGCGGTTGGATCTGTTCCCCAATAAAAAGTTATTTTTTCTTCATTTAGTTTCTTTTTTAAATCCTCTCCAGCAACATCTTTGATTAGACCTCTCCACACTAAATCTTCATATAAATTCATGATATCCCTCCATTAAAAAACCACGAAAACATCATTAAGGACGAATCTTTCCGTGGTACCACCTTATTTTATAAGTTTCTGCTTATACACTTTATGACTATAACGCGTTACCGATTTAACTCAGAATCTGTATTTCATCCATATGATTCTACTTACTTGCACCAACCGTAAGTTCTCTATTCAGAATTGATATTTCTTACTAAAATCCCTCTTCATTAAATATTACACTAATATATTAACATAAATTCCTTCAAAATCCAATTATTTTCTATCGATAAATCGTATTTTGATCAAATAATTCTACAATTTTCATTGCTTGTTGAGTGATTTCTCCTATTTTATTAATTTTTGCTTTTTGAAACCATTTTTGAGTTTGTAACTCTTTCTGTAATTCTAGCGATTTCTTTAAATATTTGGATAGTTCTAATAATGCTCCTTGTCTTCCTACTATGGAATCAAAAAAGTGGTGGATATCTTCTATTTGTCCTTCCATTCTTAAATTTTCTAAAGTAGAGAAAAAAGTTTTATTATCCATTAACTTTTTACAAACTAAAGATTCTAATATATAACTATTGGAATGATAATTACTATCGATTGCATGATGAATTGCATAAAGGGTATTTTCTACTACTGGATTTGTAATTGTATATTGAGACATATTTTTAATAATATCAATAATCTTTTCTGTTTGTTTGGTATTCATTACTTCTTCTAAAATTACTTCTTCTCCTTTTTTTATAAAAGTTAAATTTTTCTTTTCAAAATAATTGTATACAATTCCAGTTCTTACTAAAATTTGATCTTTTTCTATTATTTCATTTTGAATAGAATTAACAGCATGATTCATTTCATGCACTAAATTATCTAATAATTGCATTAAGCCAATATCTTTATAATTTTTTAAGACAATTCCTTTTTGGGTAATCACTTTCCCGTTTTCCCATTTGGGGATACTAACATAATAAGCCTGAGAAATTTCATCGTGTTCATCTTTAATTAAAATAGGAACTTCTTTGAAACAGTTTTCTAATAATTGTCTATGATTCATTCCATATTTCAAAAGAAAAGCAGGAATCATGACATAAAGAAGATGGGTAATATTATCTGGATAATGATATTTTTCTGCTAACTGATTACTCAATAGGATTTCTTGTTCTATTAACTGATTGATTTGTTCGTTACTATATAACATTCTATCAACTCCTTATTCATTTCATTCCTCTTTTTTTAAGGATGCAGGAATAATCACTCCATCTCCATATTTTTCGGAAATATGATCCATTACTTCTTGAATTTTATCATTATGGAAATCTTTTTCTTGATCAAATAAAGAAATTTGTTTCCTATTATCATTCGTAAAATCAGATAAGCGAATTCCAATTAATCTTAATGGTTCTCCTCTCCATCCTTTTTTTAGAATTTCGATAGATTTTTGATAGATTTCAGAGGTTATATTAGTAGGATTGGTTAATTTGATTTGATGGGAGTAACTAATAAAATCTCCTGTTTTAAAAATTAAAGTGATGGTTTGCGCATAAAGTTTTTCTTTTCTAGCTTGTCTTCCTACTCTATCGGATTGTTTTAATAAGATTTTTTTTAAAATGGGAATGGAATCTTCATCTTTTGGTAAAGTCTCTGTTACGCTAATACTTTTACTTTTCGCATTTCTAGGTTCTACTTTACTAAAATCAATACCATTTGCATATTCATGCATTAAATCTCCTTGACTTTTGAATCTTCTTCTTAATAAATTGATATCTGCATGAGCTAAATCACCAATGGTTTTAATTCCCATTTCCATTAATGTTTTACTAGAAGATTTTCCAACCATAAATAATTCTGTTACTGGTAGGGGCCACATCTTTTTTTCTATTTCATAAGAAAATAGGGTATGCACTTTATTAGGTTTTTCAAAATCACTAGCCATCTTTGCACATAGTTTATTATTGGCGATACCAATATTTACTGTATATCCAAAGTTATGATAGATTTCATCTTTCATTTGGTGAGCTAATTCAACGATATCTGGATATAATAATTCCATACCAGTCATATCTAAAAAGCATTCATCAATTGAAAATCTTTCTACTTTATCAGTAAATCTACAAAAATATTCATAAAGTTGATTAGAATTGTGGTGATATAAATCGTAATCTCCCTTAAAAATTTTTAACCCTGGACACTTTCTTCTAGCCATATAAAGTGGTTCAGCTGTTACTACTCCCATTTTCTTTGCAACAGGGCTTTTCGCAGTCACAATCCCACGTCTTTGTTCTTCATCTCCACCAATAACAGAGGGAATGGTTCTAATGTCAATGGGATATCCTTTCTTTAATAAATCTACTGCAGTCCATGATAAAAAAGCATTATTCACATCAATATGAAATATGATTCTTTCTTTCATAAAACCACCTTGATATTATTATAAAACAGAAGAAAAAAAGAGACAATCGAACATCTTTATTTTTTGGTATAAACAATCATTGCGGAAAAACAATAGATTTGTTCTTCACTAAAGATACTAGAAGAGACTTGATATTTTATATCAATTACTTCTAAATCATCATCTAAAAAGTCATTGATTGCTTGCTCCAAATCTTTTTCATCTTCAAAATCAAATAATTTTACTTTCATAGAATCACCAATTTTATTCTAAAAGAAAAAAGATAAGAAAAAAGTCGTTTTCTTATCTTGATTTTATGGATTTACTTGATGTACTGTAGAATAAGAAACATACCAAGTAACTGGATAATGATAGTCAGTTTCTGACTCCGTGTCTAGATAAATATAACCTGATGTTCCTAACGTTGTATAATTTGGAGCAAATGCATCTCCATACTGAATCAAAATAATATATTCTTTCCAATCCCCTGTTCCTTTATTATCCGTTAAAAAATATCTAGTTCCATTTAATCCTAAGGAGTTTGATGCAGCTTTCAAAACATATCCTTTTGGAATTTTCGCTATGATATGTTGAAGATACCTAGCGCCAAAACCAGTTGGAGTAATTGACTGAAAAAATCCTCCTAATCCAGGTACTGCCTCACCAGCGGTTGTAATCTCTAAGGCATTACTCATTCCAAAGTTAGTTTCCATGTTTTCTTTTTTTGTAACACTAACATTTCCATTTGCTGTATTATTATATACCATAGCATCATTCATATTTTTCACAAATTGGGAATCTGTCATTAAATTGGTAGTTGTTCCAAATTCTTGGGTAATTGGTAATTCGTAAATTCCTTTTACGACGTTATATTGTTCTCCATCTTTGGTTGCTATCATTTGATCTACTAAATTTGATGTTGCTGTTGTATAGTTTACTGTAATTTTGGCATTTGACTCTCTTGTTGTATCTGCAGCCTGATAAAATATGTTTTGATAACTTGTTACATTAGACATAAT
>CANRPT010000012.1 GCA_947632565.1 uncultured Bacilli bacterium
CATTCAAGGTTTTAAATTTTCTAATAAACAAAAGGACTATCAGAAATTAATTATTTAATTTCCCGACAGCCCCTTTTTAATATAAGTCTTTTTTATTGATGTCTACTAATTAGGGTTCACATCATACCTTATAGACTTTTTGGGTGTATAAGATATAGTCTTTGTTAATAAAATATTTAATTCTGCTTTCGACCAGCAGTTTTTGATATTCATAAGCCATCATCTCCAAGAATGAAATGCCTATTAAAAATCGAAAATGCCGTTCAAAAATTTCCTTAATGTTAACTACAATCTGAATGATATATTATAATTTTGACATTCCATTTTTCTGCATTATAAGACAACAAAAAAACCTATTTTGCAAGTAATATACGAAATGTCAAAAATAATTGAATTTTCGTTATTATTATCATAAATTAATACTAATATTTAATTTTTATCCTTTATATTTATTTTTTTAATCTTTTTTTAATATTTTCTTTCTTAATTCTTAATTAATTCAATAATATCTTTTTTTAGATATTTTCTTATTGGAAGATAAATTACTAAACAGCAATATAAAATTAATACAATAAACAATAATATAATAACCTCAATTGGTAACAAGAAATTGACATGAAAGCCAATATATATGAATAATATCAACATTAAATATATCAAGAAAGCATAAATAATTAATTTTAAAATTTCAAATAAGTATTCTCCAATAAAAATAATGATAATTTCTAATTTATTAAGATTAAATATTTGAAGATAACCTATTTCTTTTCTACGATAAAATAGTTCTAAATGAAGTTGATTACCAATAAAAATAATAGATAAAATTCCAAAGACACAAAAACACAACATTCCTACATTAGCAACAAAGTCTGCATCTTTCAAAATGCTAGCAATCCTATTTTCCCAAGTAGAATAAGCATCACTAACTACATTTTGAGTTTTATCATAAATATTACCCGTATATAAATCAATTAAACGATCACTCTTGATCTTTACCAATATTCTATTAAAAGGAGTATCTTGAGCTTTTGTACCAATCTCTTTCATTATATTATAAGGAATAAAGATTGCTGGGTTAGATTGTTGTACTCCATTAGAATTAATATTTCTATAAAAATAATTACAAACATATAATTCGACATAATTATTTTCTGTTAATTCTACAATACCTTCAATGACAAAACTATTATCCTTTACTACAATTGTTTTACCAATTACTTCATCATATTTAGTATTAGGGAAAAATAAATCAATAAATTCCCTGTTAGCAATAATACCATTCTTTTGTTTTGGATAATGACCATATGTTATCAAATTAGGAATTTTAAAATTACTATCTTCTTTTGGTAATAATGAATATGCCGTATATTCCTTTTCGATAATGTTATACTCTTCATATTGATATTCTACAATTTCACTGATATATTCGGCATCATGAACAGGTAAATCTATTATGTCATATGGATAAATATTTGCACTATATTTTATATATTCATTCCTAAAATTTATTTTTAACGATAACAACATAAACAGTAAAAGAAACAAGAAAATTAAAAAAATGCTAACAAACTTATTATGAACTATCCGATTCTTTTTAATATATCTAAAATCATTACGTAAATCCCTCTCTACCACTTTTTCAGACTTATCATAATGTTTATGATTTTTTAATTCCTGTTTTTCTAACTCTTTGATGGAGATATTTCCATATTCAATATTAATTATATAATTAGCTACTTTATCATAAATATTCTTATGAGTAGCAATAATTACTATCTTATTACTAATATCTATATCTTTTAAATATTCGACAAAATTTTCTGAATTCTTATAATCTAAAGAAGCAGTTGGTTCATCAGCAATAATTACTTCATGATTATTTAATAAAGTTCTAATCAAAGAAACTCTTTGTTTTTCTCCACCAGATAATTGATTTGGCTTTTTATTTAGTAAATCATCTATTTTAAATTTTTTAGCTAATGTATAAATTTCTTCTTCATTATCCTCAATAAACTTCAAATTTTCTAATATTGTTAAATTTCTAAACAATAAACTTTTTTGCATCATATAACCAATCTTATTTCTATAATCTTCAAATAAATCAGTATTCATTGCTTTTAATTCGTGATTATTAATTAAAACATTACCATCATACTCTTTATCTAATCCTGAAATAATATTAAACAAAGTACTTTTTCCACTACCACTGACTCCCTTAATAACATAAATATTTCCTTTTTTAAATGTTAAATTGATATGATTAAGTACCACATTATTTTCAAACTTTTTAGATAAATTTCTTAATTCAATCATAATAAATCATCTCCATCTTCTATTACTCTTAACCATCCTTTTTTCTTTTGCTTTATTAAAGAAATCATAGTAAACAAAAATGATAATACTATTAAAGCAACTAAAAGATAAATAATTATCATAATATCTATTGAAAACAATTGGAAATCAAACAAATTGAAATAAGAAACTATTATATTTAAAATAGGTACAAAAATGATAGCTAAAATTACCGCTATAATGTACTTTGAAATGACAGATAAAAAAGATACTATTAAATTTGTTTTTAATATTTTATTCCATTCATAACCATAATAATAATATACCGATAAAATATACCCTTTATAATGATTTTGAATATTTTTAGTCTGAAAATAAAAAATTAATGCTGACAAAAATGCTAATATTATTACTGGATAAGAAAATAATTTTAATACTTCAATATCCTGTTGATAATCAATAAAGTTGGAGGAAAAATCTCTCACTGCTAAATCATTTTCTTTTATATTTTTTCCTACAAAATCATGATAAAAATGCATTAAATCTTTTGAATTATTAAAATAAACATAAAGGGATGTAGCCTTATCATTGTGTAATTCATTATGACCGAAAACATCATCATATAAATATTTTTCTAGATACTTACTATTGATATAAGAATACATATTATAATCTAAGTCCCCATACATGCTTTGTAGGTATATATCATTGTCAGGCAAATACTTAAATATACCACAAATCGTAAATTCTTCCTCTTTATCAGGAAGTTTTATTGAAATTTTAGTACCAATCAAATCTTGAGGATTTTCACTTAAAGATGAAGCAGCTTTATAACCTAAAATAATTTCATTTTCACTTGTATAATAATTTCCAAACAAAAGGGTTTGATCTGCAATAGGAAACAAATTTTTTTCATAAGGTAAAGTTCTTAAAGTACCATCAAATTCAAGTACAAGGTAACCATCCTTTACCAAATCATCTGGTATAGGTATATTTTCTGCGTAATTATAAGTAAAATTTACAGCATGATATTTTTCTAAAATACTTTGACAATAATCTCCGCTTTCAATAGAACATAATGTCTGAACAACATTAACTTGATATTTCGATACTAAACTCTCTAATAACTTTTCTTTATAATTAGCAGAAGCAAAAAATAATAAAAGAATAAGGAATAAAATAAGAACTAATAAGAATTCTGATTTCTTTTCTCTCTTTTTATCAAATAATTGCTTAACCATGTACGAAAATAAAAATTTTTTCTGTACTTCAATCTTTTTATAATTAGATAATATATAGTCTGAGTTTTGATAGTTTTCTATATGATTAAAATCAATTATCTCATCTGCAACTTCTTTCATACTCTCATCATGTGTAGCACAAATAATTACATGATCCTTTTTCAATTTTTTTAAAATCGAACTTAAAATTATCTTATTTTCTAAATCTAAAGAAGCAGTTGGTTCATCAAAAATAATAATTTTTTGTTCTTTTAATAAAGCTTGTATAATTGCAATTCTCTGTCTTTCTCCACCAGATAATTGAGAGGGGTACTTGTTAATTGAAGTCGATAGCTGAAATTCTTTAAGATAATTTTGAATTAAATAAGAATCCTCTATTTTATTTAAACATAATTCTAAATTGTCCTTAACCGTTAAATAATCAATAAAATGAGTATTCTGAGTAATATAAGCAATATTCTCTCTACTAAAATCCAAACTAACTTGCTTAGCAAACTTATAATTATAGACAGAAATACTACCTTTATCAAAAAAAATTGTCCCAGTTAAAATATTCAAAAGGGTGGTTTTTCCACACCCACTTTCTCCTAGAATTAAATATAAATGATCTTCACAAAAATCAAAAGAAAAATTCCTTATTACATTATTTTTTTCATATGATTTAGAAATATCATGACATCTTATTAGAACTTTTTTATTTTCCATATTATTCCCATCCATCATCAAAAGTATCAACTAATTTATATAATCTATCATAGTAGCTGTTATTATAATTTGAAAAAGTTTCTTTCAAGTCTATTTTTTGATTTTCAACAATATATTTTTCTAATACAGAAAAACTCTCATATAACTCTTTTTGCTCTTGAGATGCCTTATTTTCCTTTACTAAATCAGATAAAAAGTTCTTATCAGCATATAAAATATCAATTCTTAATGCATAAATAACCCCATTATATGCTATAATACCAATATTCCATTGATAATTTTCATCTAAATTATCTTGTTTAATGGAACAAACATTCATCAAAAATGGACCCTGATTTTTGTTAAATTTTTTACTTTGCGACTTATTAAATATATTTAAAATAGCATTTTTATCATAATTATAAATATTTAAATCCTTCATGTCAGTTATATCTATATTTTCTTGAAACTGTTTTTTATCAAACCAATCATCAATAGTACGAATTTCTTGTCCAGCTAAAACTCCATTATTACTTTTTTGCGATACAGATAATGTTGGATAAGTATAATATTCCTTTACTTTTTCAGTTAAAGTTTCATCTTTATAAATTACAAATTTATAATCTTCTAATTGATTGTATTTTAAATTACATCCATCGAAAAAATTGGATGTTTTTTTCTGTTCTTTATCAATAGTACTTATTAAAAAGTAATAATACCATCCATCTTCGTCAGTCTGTTTCTCGTCTATTTCCTCAGCATACATTTTAAAAGCAGAATTTTTTATTGCATCTTGATTTTCCTTTTCTTTCTCATCTTTAAAATTTGTATTATTTTTATTATTATTAAAAATAATACATGAAACTAAAATTATAATCAGTAATAATAATATGGACATAATTATTTTTACTTGTTTTTTTAATTTCATAACCTCACTCCTTATCTTATTTAAAATTATATAAATATTTTTACAATATTTAAAGTATAAAATATATATAAAAAATATAACAATTTTTTTTAGAGAATTAAATGTCAAATTTAGAGAATTAAATACCAAAAATGGAGAATTTTACCATTTTTTGTAGAATTTTATTAAATATAATCTATTAGATTATCAAAATTTATTTTTTTATACTATTCTTCTTTAAAATCATTATTTTTTTATTTTTAATTTTTAAAATTACATCGGAAACTTTTAAAATTTCTTTATTTTCAGTAGCAATTATAATACAAATTTTTTGAGTTGCTAAATATTTAAATAATGGTAATACACTAAATAAACTATTATATGAAGTGGTAATAAGATTATCAATTAAAATAATTTTAGGATCATTAATAAGACTTCTAGCAATTATTACCTTTTGTTTATCAATATCTGAAATTTCATTTGGATACTTATCTTTTAATTCAAGAATATCTAATATATTTAAATATTTTATTGCTTTTTCAAATATCTCTTTAGTATTTCCATGATAAAAAGACTGCAATAGCATTACATTTTCTAAAACAGTTAATGATAAAATTAATTCAGAATTGCTAGAAATGTAGCTTATACTATTTATTAAATTTCGTTTTTGCCTACTTGATAATTCTTTTATTGATTTACCATTAATAATAATGTCACCAGAATCAAAATCTCTTATTAAAGCTAAAAGTTCCAATAGGATTGTCCTACTAGAAGCTATATTCCCACAAATTGCATATAAATTTCCTTTTTCAAATTTAAAATTAATATTATCAAAAATAGTAATCTGTTTATTTTTTACAGTATGACTTATTGTAATATCTTGTAATTCAATCATAAAATTCTCCTTATATATTATATTTATTGAGGAATATTCCTCAATAAATATAATAATAAAAATATTCATAGAATTTAACCCACAAAAAAGAGAATCGTTCTCTAAATTAGAGAATTATTCTCTTTTTGCAGTTATTTTAAACAGCAAACCATTCTTAGAGTAAAATTAGTTAACTTCATTTATAGCCAGTGGTACTTCTATAGTATTTACTGACAATTCTTCATCTAAATATAAAATTTCAAGTATAATATTTTTTGACAAAATATCTTCAAGAACACTCTCACTAGTTTTAGAATCCTCTTCAATATATATATCTATTTCATTAAATTTATCATTAAAGTAAAATAAAGGATCATTGGAATTATAATCATATAATGATAAATTACCAATCTGATATACTACTGTGGAATCTACAATTAATGAATATTGAAAGGCATATAAACTATTGTTTAATTGTGAATCGACTCCTAAAGTATTTATAGATAAAAAATTTTGATTTTGATTATTAGTAATAATACCGTTTATTAAAAATCTATTATCTTTCGAAGTAACTACATATACACAATTTTTATCCTTATCTGTATTGCGGAAAGAAAAGAATACAAAAAATGAAATAAAGCACATAATAACAACAATTATTATTAAATAATTAAAAAGTTTCTTTTTTGGATTACCGCCCTCAATTTTTTCTAATTTATTAATATCATTATTTTTATCGTTTTCTATTTCATTATGAGATAATGATTTTTTTTGCGCATTTAATAACTCAGAAACGGTAATATCTAAAGCCTCACATAATTGCATTAAAATTAAAGTATGTGGAACACTTAATCCATTTTCCCATTTTGATACTACTTTTGTATTAACATTGATAATATTAGCTAATTGTTCTTGTGTTAATTCTTTTTCCTTTCGGCATTTTGCAATAAATCTACCAATTTTTTCTTGATCCATATTGACTTCCTCACTTCTATAAAAAAACAGTACAAGTAATCAAAATTTAATTATCTAGTACTGCTCAATAATTTAAATATATTATATAAAATTAAAAATAAAATAACAAGCATTTATTTTAAATTGATGGCTGTGTAGCCATAATAAAATGAAATAAAAGAGGGGAACTCCCCTCCATACAAACTTATTTCATTTTACATTATTATAACTCTTGACATTCACAATGCAAGAATATTTTGGCTCCTTTTTGGTCCAATTTGGCCCCAATTTAAACAATTTTAAATCAATTATTCTTATAGTCAAATGAATAAATAATTAAAGTTTTTTTTGAAATATCATACTTCATAGAGCAAATATTATAGGTACCAGAAGCAAGAGGTATCGTATTATATTCATTCAGATTTTTATTATAGAATAAATAATATATATTACTGTTTACTATAAAAGTAGATGGCAGTAATTTCTTAAATTCTGATGATAATTCAGTGCTTAAAACCCAATTGTTATTATTTTTAATTTCATTAGCTAACATATTAGTATCTTCTGAACTATAATTAACAGTTGTTATTTCTAAATTAGAAATATTTTTCAAATTAAATGATTTCATAGTTGTAGTTCTTAGTTGTCCTGTATCTGGAATTGAAACTCCCATAATTTGCCTGTAATTATCAATAATTTCATAATTACTATCCACTTCATTAAAAGAATATGGTAATAATGAAAAGCACCCTAACCCTATTAATAATATACTAATTATAAAACCAGAGATAATATTTTTAGAACAATCTAAACCTCTTTTTTTATATCTATAGCCTATTGCTATCGATGTAATTGGAATGGGTAACCAAAGCCAAAATAACCAAGCAGACTTAACAAAATTTGGACCATTAATTTTATTAACTTCATTATAAGTAGCAAATGTATATAATCCACCAAAAATACTCAAAATAGATAATAAAAATAATAATGACATAATTTTTTTTGTTAATTTGGAATTTTTTAGTTTTTTATTACTACTAAAGCGAATATCTCCTCCTAAATTGCTTTCCATATTATTTATTTTGGTTCTAATAAATTGAATTAATTCTAATTCACAATTATCTTTGTTGATTATGATAATTTTTGTTCTTCTTTTTTCAATATATTGTAAATAAAAATTAGTATTAGTCTCAATGCCATGACTGAATTTAGCATAATCAACTTTTAATTTTTTGTTTTTATTTTCTTGTACTAAGTAAGAATCATAAAATTTTATTTCTACTTCAATATCCATTTTATTTTTTTTTCTATATGATTCTATACTCTTAATTACAGCATCCGATAATTTTATTTTATAATAAATTAAAGAAAAGAAAAGGAAAATGATAAAAAACAATATAGTGTCAACATAATTTTGAACAAAAATTAGAACTAATGTAGATAATAGCACATTTACAACTATACTATGGATTATAAAAACTATATAAAATTTTTTCCAAAAATACGGTACCATTTTTTCTAACTCATATTTATTCATATCACTTTTACAACTATAAAGCATTCATTTTCCTTCCTTCTTTCTTTCTTTTTAATTATATTTTAATAAAAAACAAAAAATATAATATTAATTTCCTATAAAAAATTTTATTTTAACATTAGCTTTATCTAACAGTCTCATACTCCGTTTTAGTAACAATTCCATTTTCATCTAAATATAGGCAATAAAAATCATTTCTCATCATGGCTTCATATGTCATATAACAAATTTTATTAGTATCTTCATAATCATAGCTACAAGTTTTTTCATTAGGATTTCCTAAAATTTCATAAATTTCTTTTTTATTCCTTCCTATTAATGAATAGTTTTTTTCTAAAGATTTTATCATTTTGTACCTCATATCACAATATTTATTATTATTCCACTTTTCATAAGTAAAGATTTCAAAATAGTGGCTATTAAAACATCCAACTAATAAAGCTATTATAAAAAAGGTAATAATAATTAAAAAACTATACACATATGCTATGTGTTCTTTTATAGACAATATTTTATTAAAAAAGAAAGGTAAAAAAATTAAAAACAAAGGGAAAATTCCAAATATTATAAAGAGAAAATTAGAATCATGCTCAATTATAATATCAAAATAAGGATAGAAAGGAAAATAACAAAGTATTAATAAATAGTATAGTAGTTTAATTAGTATCTGGCTGGTTATTTTAACATTAATCTTCATAATTTTCCTCCCCTTTCGTATTAATTTATGGAATTAAAATAGTTACTACTCCCTGATCTATTGCATGTTGCACCATATTCGACATTACTTCATATGGATCAGTAGTATCCGTAATTGTAAACGTTTTTCCTAAATAATCAAATTTTTGAATACTATTTTCACATGCATATACCAATGCAAACGTACAATTTCTGTTTTTTAACATTAACTTTTCGTTTTCTTTATATATATTTCCTATTTGACGACCTAATTCATTATTAGCTAAATCCATATCGGTTGCTGCACCAGTTTGTCCATACTCATGTGCATCAGCAAATTGCTTTGCAGTTTTACTACCCATTTCATAAGTCATCGCAGCATTCCACATTGTATGCTTATAACCATTTGCAGTTCCACTATCTATATCAATTATATCATTTCCATAAATTTTTTTGCCTTGTGCTGTAATTTTTCTTGCAATTTTCATTGCTCTATATGCTGATACAGGTTTTGAAACTACTTTCTGTTTTTCTTCCTTATTTAACTTTAAGAAATTTTTTACTACGGTTTTAATTTTACTGAATAAACCATGTCCATCTAAATCTGAATGTACAATCGGATTATTACTAACATAAGCATAAAGATTATAGCCAAACATATCTTTATTGGCTCCAATGACTCTATCAGCATTTAAAAATCTTGCCCATTCTGAATTATAATATCTACTATTTAAATAATATAAAGTTGTTTCACTATCATAATAATAACTTCTATATCTAAATGGATTAATGATACCAATATTAGTTGAATCAGTTATATCATTACCATTTTCATCTTTAATACTTAAAATCTTACCCCAACTATCATATTCATATGTAACTATTTGATTATAATTAGAATCTAATATTCCTATAATATCATCTTGTACATTTCTGATATAATAATAAACATCGTTATTATATTTAAATCCTATTAATCCTGTTAAATTATACAAATAATAGATGGTATCATTTTCCCTTTGTTCGTAAATAATATTGTTATTTTCTAAATGGTATCTAGTTTCTATTCCATTCACCACTTTAGATATTCGAATACCATCTGCATTATATTGATAACTAATATCTAAATTTTTAGAACTATCACTATAATTATATAAACTTCTACCATTTATCCAATTTAACTTAATATTATTTCCGATAGTTATTGGATTTCCTATTTCATCATAAGTAATATTACTATCATTGTAATTAGTTAATTGATCTTTCCAATTAGTATTAGAATATTGATAAGTATCCGTCTTTATTATAGCACTTGTATCTAAATTTGTTTCAGTTTTCGTTAATATATTTCCTAAATTGTCATAAGTGTACATTATTTTTTTCTTAGTAGTATAATTTTCTTCTTCGATTAATTCATTGTATTCATCATAAAAATACTTATTAATTAATTCATTGTTGCAATATACATCAGTAATATTATTTAACTCATCATATTTATAACTATATTGATTATTACCAATAGTAATACTATTTATTAAAGTAGAGGTCCTCTTTCCATATGATACGTAATCATAGTTTGTATGATACTGATTATTAATATCACTGCTTTGTAACCTACCCAATTCATCATATACATAATTAAATTCTTGATTATCTAAAACAGATTTTACTATATTATCATCCTTATCAAATACATTTTCTAGAGAGTGATTTATGGCATCTATTTGATATTTTTTACTAATAACATTATTATTACTGTCATAATTATAAAGAATAGTAAAATTATCATTAGCATATTCACAAATTCTTTTCGCTTTATCATAATAATATTTAATAGTATGATCATAGTTTTTAATATTTTCTGGATCAGTATCAATGGTACTTATTATATCATTTGATAGTATTTTTGCTAAGTTTCCATTACTATCATATCTATAAAAGTAATCTTTATCCATTTTATGAATGGATTGAATCCTATCAAATCCATCATATTCGTATGAAATTTCTTGACCATTACCATAAGTAGATTTTAATAAATTTCCATTGTTATCGCCATATTGATTAGTTATTAAAATTATATCATTTCCCACTATTACCTGTTTGATATTTAAAAATTTATCATAAGTAAAGTTATATTTTCTATCGTCCTGAACAATTTTATCTATCAAATTTTGGTTATTATAAATATAATTAATAACTCTATTACCTTGTGAAATAGAAGTAATTTGTTTTTTATTACTATAAGTATAATTTGTTGTTTGATTCTTAGCATTAGTTGTTGAAATCAAAAGTCCAGTAGTAGAATCTGTTTCATAAGATGTTGTACGAAACAAACTATCTGTTACACTCTTAACAAATCTACCATCTTCAGTATAGGTAGCAGTATTTTCTATAAATTTACTATCAACTACTTCAAAATAAAATTCAAGTGATGGATCATCGTTTACAAAATCAGCAATTTCTAGAACACCATTATTCACTTTTAAATACTGTTGCGCATCCTTTAATTTAATATAGTAACTACCATTTCCAACTTCTTCCAGAACAAACAAATTATTAGTATTTTCATTTGTTAATAAAATTGTATTATTTAAATATTGAAGAGTAAAATCAGGTATCATAGAATAAATAATTTTAAAATATTGATGAATGATTGTTTCAGTAGTTATTGAATGATCCCATTCATCCTCTCTTTCAATTACTTCCTCTTCTTCTATCTTTTCTAAATCCCATACCGTATTACTACATGAATCGCTTTCTACTAAAACAGTATTATATTCAGCTTTTAAATATACATCAGTACCTTTATTTCTAATTTTATATTTTCCACTATCTAATTCACTCGTTGCTTTTTTACTAACTTTAGTTACAATAGGATTTCCAAAAGAATCATATTTTACTTGATTAGAAATTCCCATAGCAGAAATTGCACTTAAAACCTGGTCGCTTTTTACATTATCATATTCATAACTAAAATGTTTTCCCTTTGGATTGGTTGCACTAATTAATTGGTTATTTTTATCGTAATTAAATACTGTATTTCGATCCATTACAACATCATCCATGCTAGTCAAATTACCATTTTTATCATAATGATAATATGTAGTACTTAATTGCCTATAAAAAGATAAATTTGTAAGATACATAGTATTTGCTTGAGCAATAGAATAAAATGATATCATAACTTCTTCAAAATCTTCTTCTGCAATGTATTTACAACTAATATGTTGCCATTTTTCATTTGGAGTAAAATCATCAAGACCAAAAATACATGAACCATAATCATAACCAATTGGCTTAAAAGCAATAAAAGCATTATTTTCAACATGCGGTAATGGACTAGGTTGAGTATCGCCTTCTGAATTTCCTACAAGACCATCGAATTTAATCCAAAATGATATATCACACATATCACCTTTTTTACCTTTAAGAGGGAAAGTTTTTCTCAATTGACATACTAACAAAGGATTAAAGTTAAACTTTAAAGCAGTATGCTGACTATCATTTATTTTTACTACTTTTAAAACTTCATCTGGAGAAACTTCTACAAAATCTGCTCTATCACCTGATACACTATGATAATCTCTCTTATGAACTTGTACATCCCAGTCTGAATACCCAGAACGGAAATCTGAATTTTCTAATATATTGTAATTATTAGCTACTTCACCTTCTTCAAACTGAATATCATCAATATAACATGTTCCAGGCCCTTCAAATGTAATTAATATTGTAGCAGAGCCATCATAACTACTATTACCGCCAAAAAAAGTAACTTCTCGTCTGACAAATTCATCAGAACTTTCAAATTCTTCAAATGTTTGAACTAAATCGGTAGAATGATGAGGGTGTGGCAAATATCTAGTTCCAATTATTGCAATTTTCATTTTTTGATCATTTTTAAAATAACCACTAAAAGTATAATATTTATCATAGTTCATATAAAGTGTTCCAGTTTCAATTGATGCCGTACCACTTGGATTTGTTACTTTTAAACTTCTATTTCCTGAAACAGCACAATCTGTAGAAAATTCGGTAGTTATTCCCCCACCCTTAAATTCAAAAATGTCAGTATCTGTCTCAAAACTTGAATTTTTTAAATAATTTTTAACATATTTAATAGGAATTGAATCATATAATTTTTTATTTGGAATGGTAGAATAATTTTCAGATGTAAAATATCCACCACATAATGATTCAGTAGAATATGAATCATCAATGTTTTCGATAGATGACATATTATTATTAGATGCTAATGTTCCAGAATTAGTAAAGATTAAATTATTAACTCTTCCTTTACTATCTATGATAGTGGTAAAATTAAACCCATAATCCACTTGAAAATAATTACCAAGTTCATTATCTATTCCATATTGTGTAATCTTCTTCATTCTATATGGTAATTCACTACAATAATCATAAGATATTTTTAATCCATTTACATCGGTAATACAAGAAATTAAATTTTTATCATTGTATTCAAAATTAGTAATTCCATTATTTGTTATTATAGATGTAACATTATTGCCTAAGTAATTTACCGTAACACTAGAATCTGGACTTATTATTACTGTATTACCATCATTATAAATAATCGTAATTTCTGCACTGTTAGCATCCACAGCTTTTATAATTCTATTATTAGAATCAAATTCTATTTGAATTTTGTTATTACTAATATCTTCTATTTGAGTTAAATAATATGTATCTCCTCTTTGAATAAATGTTTTTTTATTACCATACTTATCAGACATTATGTAATTACTATTTTCTTTAACAACTGAAAATGATAAACCATCTTCATCACGAAATAATTCAGAATTACCTTCTGTGTCTTTATAAAAGTAATGAATTGTCCCATCTTCATCATTAAATTCCAAATATTGATTTCCTTCTATATCAATTTCTTTTAAAGTTTGAGCTAAGCTAAATTGAAATCCATTTTGCTTTAATATTACATCATTAGTATTATATACTAAATTTAAACTTACAGGTAACTTTCCACCAATGGTTGCTCCAATTCCAAAAACACCAACTAAATTTCCATTAAAAGTATTCATGTAAGTTGTACCATCGGTAAACGATTGAGTAATATAATTTAAGTAATTTTCTAATCCATTTTGGTTTCTATAAGTAATTGCAAGAACAGGTTTAGGATTTTCACCTTGTACAGTATTATTTTTTGAAAAAAATGCTGGATAATTATCTCCAAAATATTCTTCAGCAGTTGATTTTATTAAAATTCCATAATTTGGTGTATCTCTATACCACTTCTTTACTAAATTTGTTAAATCGTTATAGTAACTACTATAAGGATTAACTAGATTATCAGAAACAGTGCTCCTCATAGCAAACTGGACAGATTCTACTTTTTCATCGTACTTATCATTCATTTGATCCCAAGTAGCTTTATCTTCCTCCCATGGTTCTGTAATTCTATGGATTTCAACCATTTGTTCAAAATTATCTCCAGATACAGTTGGATATCCAATTAAACTTAATGAAGCATTTACTATTTCACTACCAGTTCCGATTTTCGGCAAATCAAATTTAATTAATGTTCTATTAATTCGATCTACACCATTAACTTTTTCTACACCTGCTTTCAAAATATCTTGACCGTTTTTATCTGCTCCATTATCTCCTGGATAAATGTAAGTGTCAAATACACTGCTATCCCCACTACTATTAGTAATTGTTGGATCAACATAGACAGGATAAGTCGTATCTTTCGAATCAAGCCAAATAGAATTAAGAATTAATTCTATTTCATAAGAATTTAAGACTTTTTTTAATTCATAACTAATATCAGTACATATATTACCTTTAGAATCCATCATATATGGTTTTTCAACAATAAATGTTTTACCACTTTTATTTTTAGCTAAAATAGAACCATTAAACATTTCTAATTCTAAATTAGTATTTACTAAAAAAGATAATTTTTTTACTCTATTATTTGGTAAAACAATAGTTTCTTTAACTTTTGTTGGTAATACTTTGTATTCTATATCTATTCCATCTAATATATTAGAATATGATACATCACTAATTGATTTTGAAAGACTTTGTCTAAAATTAATTTTAGATGTATTAGATTCTTTAATTTTAATATCAAGATAATCTTCTTGTTCTTCAATCTTCATTAGTGAATTTTCTCCATTTTCACTAAATTTAACTTTAAAACTGTTATTCTTATTTACATAACAATTATCTTGTTTAATAAGAGTATTATCAATTTCTTCGTATTTTCCATCTTTTAAATAATGAACATTATCGCTATAAACTATAGCTTTAATTGTTCCATCTTTTTGAAGAAAATGTTTTTCTCTTGGACCTCGTTTCTCTATTAATTCTATTTCTTTATTTTCATCCATTTTACACCTCTACACTAAGCAACTCTTTCCCACATATAAACTGCTTTATATGGTGGCATATTATTGTGTGGTAAATTACTACCAGTAGGAGTGGTTGTACCACCAAATGAATGTTGATGGAATCCTGCATCATTTGTGATTTGTAATCCATAATGATCGGCTGAACTAGCTATAGGTCTTGCTGTATCACTACCATCTTGTCCACTAATGAAAGAACGAACTTCTTTCGTATTACCAGTATGACTATGGTTACCATTTCCATCTGTAACTCCACTAAAATTATGCGCATGACTTGGAATATTATCAATTCCAAGAGTTACACTAGCTTCTCCACCAATGGAACCATTTACATACTGATTGCTACAAGCTAATAAGAAAACATCTTCAAGCTGCTGCCAAGTACCAAAGCCAAGAAAATTAGCCGGATTCTCTGTTCCAATAACAATTTTTCCTATTGGATATTTCCTTTTATCGGATTCTAATATTGCTTCTTTAATCAATCTATCTAATACTACATCTCGTTCTGCATTAATTGTTTTTACAGTTAGATTTCCTTCACTATCTAAACTAAAATTTCCACTCTTGGATGTAATACATTCTACATTTAAATTATCAACCTCCAAATTGACTTTATCTCCTTCTTTTGTGAAAGAATCTTCAATATATTGTAATTTCTCATTCATATTTCTTACCTCTCTTCTTTTAAAATTTTTAACATATTTAAGTGACTATGAACTTATTGTAAAATACTATTCAACCGATACTCCCTTTGCTATTATTTAAACTATGTCATTCTATCATTCCTCCTATCTTTATTGGCATATATAAAATCTCGTAAGTTTGCCCTTCTTACAACTTTAGAATAACAATTTGCTATTTATTTAAACACCACTTAATAGGCTAGTGAA
Organism: uncultured Bacilli bacterium; assembly: GCA_947632565.1. Lineage (GTDB taxonomy): Bacteria > Bacillota_I > Bacilli_A > RF39 > UBA660 > Alloscybalousia. The sequence continues at coordinate 16,450 of CANRPT010000012.1, forward strand.
CTAACTAATTTAGTCATAAAAAGAATGATTAGATTAATCATTTATTTCTAATCATTCTATCATTCAACAAAGCCATATTTTTTTAATGCTTCAAGTGTTTTGGGACCAATACAACCATCAATATTATCATCATAATTTCCTTCTATTTTGGCTCTTTTTTGAAATTCTATAGTCCATTTTTTTAAATATGGTCCAAAATAATTACCATCAAGTACTTCATGAGCTCTTTCTTTAGCATCACTCCCACTATAGAAGTAACCATAAAAATATTCTGCAAAAAAATAACATATTTTTCCAATATTCTCGTGGTAATTTCCTAATTGGAAATAACCATTTGATCCAAAGAAACTCGCTTTATCATCGATTATTGGAATTTTTTTAAACGAAATATCGCCATCAGAAACAACTTTTGTAAAATCACTATCAATATAAAATATCTCTTCTGGTTTCATACAATAACCATTTGAAACCCACTTACCATTTGAATTTTGAATTAATTTATTTCCACTACCTCTATCAGCATTACCGCAAATCATATGTAAGTGATTAGCCGTAGTTCCATCTGTTCCTTCCATACAAATTGGATTTCCAGCTTTTATTATATCTCCTACTTTTAACTTAGATACATAAATATCATTATCGTTGAAATGTGCTAGAGAAATAAATACTTTCATAATACCACTTGGGGTTTGAACTTGTTCTACTGTTTCTAACCAAATAGTATTTGTATAACCTTTCCCAATTCCAAAGATAGAAGTTACCTTCATATCAACTGTAGCATAATAAGTATCTCTTCCACCATTTTCACCTGCCACATCAATAGGATAATCAGCATAATCGGTGGAATGATACCAATGATATAAATGAGAAGTATTTCCTTTCCAATTTTGCGTTACTCTTAATGTATTCATACCAAATCTAAAATATTTCATCTTTTCATCACCTCGTAATTTGCATTAATTTATTTATATGATTTCACTATCTTTTTTTATTTTTTCAAAATGCTTTGAAAAGGGTAACTTAACCCCTAATTCTCCAAGATTCTCATAAACAGAAATTCCCTCAGTAGTCATACAAACTATGGCAGTACCAACTAAAAATAATTGTACTCCAACAAAATAATCAACAACAAATCCTAAAATTAAAGCTATTAGCCATGATATTTTTTTTAAATATCCATCTCTACTAATAGATGAATTTATTTTTTTGTTTTTAAAAGCCTTTAAATATCCCGTTAAAACATCTGTAAATATAAATATTCCACACAAAATAAATAAAGTTTTTGGCTCATTAATTTCGAGAACTTGTTCTACAAAACTTTCTACATCCATTATTATCTCTCCTCATAAAATTTATTTAATTATTGTTATATTAATTTTATACTCTTCACATTGAAAAACTTATTTTCCATTAAATTACATTTATGTATATCATCCCCTCGTAACAAAATATCAAAAAAACATTTTTGAAATTCAAAATTGCAAAAAAATAATCACTCGTTAACAAATATTTATTTTTTACAACTTAACAATAACAAATACTGATCATCATACACACCACCTATCTAGCTAGTTAATTAGCTAAATTTACTATTCCAAATAATCTAATAAATTTTTATCTTTAGGAAAAAGTTCATTCAACGCCAAAGGTATCTGTATTATTTTCTTTTCTAATTTTTGGTTAATATATTTTATTAAAAGACACATTTGTTTGTTTAATAAGTTAAAAACAGAAAAATTATTATTCTTAGATATGTATATATGGACTGATTTAAACATATCTTCCATAGAAAAATTTAAATTATGATTGGAATTATCATTTAATAAAAGATACCCCGTTTTATATATATCATCATCTTCAATTTTTAAAGAATATTCATATGAATAAACAATTTCATTACTATCATTATTTACAAGATATTGAACAGAATTAATACTAATAAATTGCTTTTCATCAGAAGTAATTACTAATCCATTAATAGAATAATTAGAATCCAAACTTCTAATTAAATCAATATAGCAATTATCATAATAATTATTTAAAAATAATAATAGAATCTCATTAATTTTTTTAGGATCATCTGCAGAGATATTTGATTTGGCTTTTTCTCCCCTCAGCAATTCTGTAGTAGTAACATTTAGCACTTCGCTTAAATCATTTAATAATGAAATATCTGGACTGCATACTCCTCTTTCCCATTTTGATACTGTTTTATCAAGTACACCCATTTTTTCACCTAACTGCATTTGAGTTAAATTTCTTTCCTTTCTTAGATTAGCAATAAATTTTCCTACCTTTTTTTGATCCATCAATGGAACACCTCCAACCTAAGAAATGGTTAGTACATTCATTTCTTACAATTTAACAATAACAAATACTGATCATCATACACACCACCTATCTAGCTAGTCAGCTGACCAATTTAGCTAGTTAATAAATTAAAATTATTCTTTATTATTAAATGAAATGTCATTATTAAATAAAATCTCATTCAACAGCAAAGGAATTTTTATCTTTTTCCTTTTTGAATCTTGATTAACATATTTTATTATGAGGCACATATCTTCTTTTGAAAAATTAGAAATTAAATTATTCTGATTTTTAGAAACATACAAATTAATCGATGAAAATACATCATTAACAGAAACACATATTTTTGAGTTACAATTATTACATAATAAAATATTTCCAATCTTATATATTTCATTATCCTGTATATTCAAAGAATATTCATATGAATAAACAGTTTCCTGATTTATACTAAAATTAGAAATATTTTTTACAGAATTAATATTAATAAATTCTTTTTCTCTCGAACGAATAAACAAACCATTAATATAATAATTACAATCTAAACTTTCAATTATATTGATATGACAATTATCATAACAATTATTTAAAAATAATAATAAAGCTTTATTAATCCTTTCTGGCTCTTTTGTATAAATACTAGTTTTTTCTCGTTCGCCATTCAGTAATTCTGTAGTAGTAACATTTAACATTTTACTTAAATCATTTAATAATGAAATATCTGGACTGCATACTCCTCTTTCCCATTTTGATACTGTTTTATCAAGTACCCCTAGTTTTTCACTTAACTGCATTTGAGTTAAACTTCTTTCCTTTCTTAGATTAGCAATAAATTTTCCTACCTTTTTTTGATTCATTCCTGAAACACCCCCTAAAAAAAATATGTGATTATTATTCACATATTAGGAAACATTTATAGTAATCTTTACCACATTTTTTTTCTTCTTTTAAAAATACATATTAAATTGTTATTTTTTCCTTATAAAATGTAATATTTTCAAAAAATATTACTAAAAAAACACCAATAACATTGCAAAAATACAATAATTATTCCTTTTTTTGATTTCAATTAATATGTAGGTGTTCCATATCCAAAAATAACTGAATTAGCTATATCATATTCTTTTTGTCTAACTCCATCATCAGTAGAATTTCCTTCTATGCCCAGACACCATCTCATATTTTCCATTTGGCTTTGGTCTAACTAATGCTGGTACCAATACCCCATTTTCAATAATACTATCCCGCATATTATACATATCTTCATTTTCAACAACTTTGAATGGATGATCTGGGAAGTCATCAATATCACTCAGTTTAATATCAATAACTTTCTCCAAGCTATTTTGCTTTCGCTCCTCCTCTGTCAAAAAAAGATCATCTAACTTGGGTAATTGCATCTTTGGAGTATTTTTTTGCACTATCTAACACCTCCTTCGATAAAGAAAAATAAGCTTCTGCAACTTTATTATTCTTATCATAAAGAAAAATACTATTTCCTGATGAAGTAGATTCAGCCGTTTTAATGGCAATAGGAATTTGAGTATTAAATAATTTTAAAACACTACCATAATTATTTCTAATCTGTTCTTCAATCTCCTTAGCTAAGTTTGTTCTCTTATCTACTAAAGTTAACAAAGCTCCATCAATTTTTAATTCAGGATTTATCTGCCTTTTTATTTTATTAACTATTTTTAATAACTCTGTCATTCCTTTTGTAGCAAAATATTGACTTTGAACAGGAATAATTACACTATTAGCACAAGCTAAAGCATTTATAGTAAGCATACTCAAACTTGGCTGACAGTCTAATAAAATATAATCATAATTTCTTTTTATACTTTCCAGACAATTTTTAATACAATATTCTCTACTCATCGCATAAGATAAAGTTGTTTCTAATGCAGCTAAATCCAAATCTGATGGTAGTAAATCCACATTTTCTTTATGATGTAATATAGCTTCTTTTGTTTGAATCGGTGAATCATTAATAAACTGTTTCATTAAATCTGTTAAGGTAAGTTTCAATTCATCTTGATTATACCACCCTAAATAAGTTGTTAGATTACTTTGAGGGTCAATGTCCACAAGTAATACTCTTTTTCCCTGCTTCGCTAGAGCAACTCCTAAATTAAAAGTTGTTGTAGTTTTTCCTACTCCACCTTTTTGATTTGCGATAGCAATTATCTTACATTCCTTCATTTTTCTCATCTCCTTTCTACTTAAAAAAGCCACCTTAAATAATTAAGATGGCTAAGTATATTTATAATAATAGAATTCTAGGACACGAATAAAAAACGACTCACGGCCACAAATTCCATTTTTCATTTTTGTTTTATTTAGTGTTAAATAAGGATTTTTATGATGATAAATTAATATTAAATAACCTTATTTAATAAGGATTTTAATAAATTTCTATACTAACTAACAAAATAGCAGACATGATTATTTGGAAATAATTCTTTCAATTCGGAATAAAGTTGTCCTGCTAAAGTTTTATTATGTGCTAATACTAAAGTAGGTTTATTAACTTGTTGAATCACATTCGCAATGGTAAAAGTTTTCCCGGTTCCTGTTGCTCCTAGTAAAACTTGATACTTTTTACCATCATGAATACCATTTACTAATTTTTCGATTGCTTGAGGTTGATTCCCAGATGGTTGATATTTAGATATTAACTGAAACATAGAATTCCTCCTCTTAAAGTCACGATTTCGATAATATATTTTAGCATTATTTCCAAAAGAAAACAAGAAATCGAATTATGGATAAGATCTCTTGTTAGTAATATAGGCTGAAAACAAAATAGTTTTTATATTTTCTGATAAATAACAGGAATGGGAAGAAGACATTCATCTTGAGTATTGTCTAGATTTAATTTTTCGTATGCAAAGATTTCATGATTTTCATCCATCGTAAGATAACCTAATTTAACATATTGATTTTCTGACACTTTGGCTGGAAAATACCAATTATCTAATAGTGGTGCAAGAAAACTAATAAAAATTTCATTTCTTCTAAATCTATCTTTTAACATGCGGTACTAATTTGAAAACCTTTGCACCTTCATCTATTATTTGTGACTGTAGAGTTTCTACCACTTGTTCCAAACTAAATTGTTGTTGATTCATTACATATTGATTTATAGTTGTTTTTGCAGCTTCAAACTCAACCTTTGCTTTTTCATCAAAATCTAATATAGAGCTACTTGTAATTTGTTGTCCATCAAAAACGATATACCAATTATCACCTGTAAAAATTGTTGCGTTTTCTGGTATCTCAACAGAATGATAGCAGCTATCAGATAAATATGATTTAACACCATTTATTTTATTTAATTTGTTAATTATAGATAAATCGTGAGAAGTAGTAACAATAATTTGATTTCTTCTTCTTTCATAAATAGCAGAAACATCTTTAAACTTTATATCTCTAGGTTCTAATATTCCTTGTTTAGCAGAAGCCATACAAATTAGTGGATAACTGCCATAATCTGTTTCAAAATAGTCCTCATCTCTTGCTTCGCTTAAATTATCTGTATTGCTAACAAACTCTCGCCAATCATCACTTTCATTATCCATTGGATCATCTCCAATTTTTTTAGTAACATTATTAGATACATTTGAATTAGTATATTGCAGAGAATAACTTTTTGTTACAAAAACAAAATCAATTTTATTTTTTTCATCATGATTTTTGTGTGATGTAGTAACAATATCTTCACAAGCCTTTTGAAAAATCTTTATAATATCTTCTCTTTCATTCACATAAGTACCATTATAATGGTTTCCACATTCATCATAAATAGTTCTTAATTGATTTATGAATACACAGTTACCATTTCTAAAACCAGAACCCCTACCAACAAAATTACCAAATAAATCAGTTATTTTAATAACAAATCCATTTTTATCCAAAGCACAATAATGTAAAAAGTCATTGTCATTACCATTAATTCTAAAGCAAGCATCTGTGTTAATCCCTGCCAGTAAAAGAGTATCATCTTGTGAATCATAAATAGAGTATTTATAATTATCTGTTTGTCCATTTACATAAGGCACTGTTGATTTGCTTCGCTTTGTCATTTGACAAACTAATTCTTCAGCCATTGATATTATTATGTTAGCTTCTTCGTCTGTATAATCCCTAAACTTATATAGTTTTTCAATAACTTCTTTACCAAGAATTGCAACTGCCTGTGCATCTGCACATTTACTCATTTCATTCACTAAAACTAATTCTTGAAAATTTGATAAATCAAAGTTAAAATCGTGTGATAATTCAGTAATATCCTTCATATTATCAATAAGTTCTATAATAGTTTCGATTTCCATAATAAAGTTAGTATCTTCACCATCCATAAATAATAATAGCCAAAATAATGCATTGCTGGATACTACTTTGATAATATTCTGGAATGATTCATCATCTAATAAACTAGCTTCTACAAAACCAGCACCATCAGTACAAATTCTTAAAAAATCTTGAAAATTAAATTCAGAGAAAGTGTATTGTTCATTAAATTTAAAATACTCATCTGTAAATGGTAATTCTTTCGTTAGTTCATCAACTAAATGAGAGTCAACTTTATCATCAATTTCCATTGTTTTGATTTTTAACATAATATCTTTTTTTATTTTTTCAAATATTCTTTCTTTTTTTCGGTATTCATTATATGCCTTTAAATCATCATCATGAAAACTAATACCTGTATAAATATATTTTCGTTTATTACCATCATAAGCAATAATATCTCTATAATTAGTTAATTCAACACCATTATATTCTATATAGCCACTATTTAGTCTATGAACTAATTTAATGGCTTTTTCATATCTTTGATAATCTTCGTATTTATTTGGACTGTCAATAATATTTTCAAATTTTGAGTTGTTATATATGACAAAATATTGAATCATTTTTTGAATAGTCTCACTTTCAAGCATTTTACTATAATTGTTTACAATATTTGTTAAAAAATTGCATATTTCTTGATTACCATCTAGTAACAATTTTTTAAACCTATCTTTTTTCTTGCATTGAATTAATTTCTTATAAACAAATGGTTGATCTAACCTTAAAGTAAAATAAGGTTTTACACAATCATAATACTCCTCTAATTCATTCTTTTTATAGTTTTCTTTACTTTTAGATACATACAATGCAGCCATTTCTGCAATTACATCTTGATAAGGTATCACTTTTTCTAATTTGTTTGGTGTATCACTATGATATAAATTAAAATATTCTTTCATGGCTAAACATAAGGTATCATATTTTTCTTCTAAAGTTTCTTTTAATTTCTTCCAAAATTTCAAACTTGTTATAGCGCTATCAAAATCATTATAATTTCTTAACTGTGTACATATTTTTCCGAATATATTTTCAAAATAATCTATATTATCATTTCTGTATTCTTTCCATGCTTCTTCAGCTTCCATTTGAAAAACAGAGGCAAAAGAACTTACTAATGGGAAAGAGTTTAAAGCAGTATGATAGATTTTTGTAAATCTCGAAATATATTTTTCATTATCACTTCCAAATCCAAAAGTTTGATCCCATTTAAAACAATAGTTCATAACATCTTCATCTAATAAATAATCTATAGTTCTACTTTTAATATATTCCTTAGTATATGGGTAACCATTTAATAATAAATATTTAAAAATAGATGGATGATGTTTTATTGTTTCACTAGCATATTTTATATTTTCTTTATCTACTTTTATTGATTCTAAAACTATTTCTAAATTTTTTGTTAAAAATTCACAACTAGAATCAGTCAAAATGTAACCATTTTGTAATGCTTCAGTAATAAGATTATTGATTTGTTTATCATCAAAAGCATCCCAATTTATAAAATTTGCAGAAAAACTATCGTATTTAATAGAATTATATGCTATCTCATAATTGCTTTTTAAATAACTTGGACTTATATTATTTAAAATAAATTTATGTTCTTTTACTTTTTCAACAATATAGTTTTCTAAAGCATCTGGGACATTTTCTATATAATTTACACTATTTATATTTCTCATAATTGCTGCTCTTATACATTTTTCGTTTTTAAGAAGGAAAGAAGGCGTATCTTCGTTAAAAGAATTGTTACTTTCTAGGAATGCTTCGACAATTAAATCTTCTTGTTCTTGTGATAATTTAAAGTTATTTGGTAGTTTTCCACTAACGATGGCTCTAATCATAATGAAAGTATCTCTATCAAATAGTCCTTTATCGAAAATAATATGTTTATTTTCTAAAATAAAATCAAATATTTTCATCCTTTCAACCTCATTCATTTTCAGTTTTCACCACTTTTCTATCTTCTGGATTTTCCTTCTTTTTTAAAACAAGTTTTCTAGGTTCTTCTTGAGGAGTAGTATGTGTTTGATTATTTGTAACTTGAGTCCTGTTAGCCCCATAAAACTGTTCAATCCAAAGCAATAAGTCTTCATCTGTCCAGTTATCATAAAAAGGTACAGTAGAGTAACGAGAAGTATATTTTATTTCTTGATAATCAAAATAAGGTGCTTTTTTGTACATCTTTAACATTTCTTCTACACGATTTATTGTTTTAATTAATTCATGAAAAATAATATGTTCTTTTTCAGTATGTTCGTAGTAATAGCCACTACTTAAATTTACGGAAGCAATATCCCATTCACTACCTAATACTGATATATCACTACAGGTACCATAATCAGTAACAAAGCCAAAAGACTCAATATAGTCCATAAAATCTTCATTTCCACAGTCATAAAAAACACAGTCATTCTTTCCTCTACGATCAAATTCAATAATGTATTTAACTTTTGGTTTAGGTAGTTTATCAACAGCTTTACCTGCTCCAATACACCCAATTTCTTCATCCTCAGTAAATAAAATATGTGGTCTATATTTTCCTAATAATTTTATAATTGCATAGACTCCACAACGATCATCTCCACCTAATCCACCATCAGGATTAAAGATTTTATCCTTTTTTTTGTTATAAAATAGTCTTTTTGGTGGTTCATCAAATACAGTATCCATGTGTGCAACTAATAAAATAGGAATATCGCCTTCGGCATAGACAAATCCATCATCAAAAATAGGATTCATTTTAATTTGTCGTAAATAGTTATAAACTTCAACTTTTAATTCTTCTTGAGTTAATTTTAAAAAATGTGTTAATTTATTCATATTTACCCCCACTTTAAAAGAAAAACACTTAATTTCTTTTTAAAAATCGCCAATTATTATATCATGTATAACCCATACTGTAAATATTTATCACAATACTGTAAACATTTATCTAAACTTTAAATCTGTTATCATGCCTAAATTTTAAAGTTGTTATCTGCTATATCTTGACAATACAAGTATCTTAAGTTATCATATAGTACATTAGCGAAAGGGGAAAGATTCATTTGGCAATAACTTCTTTAAATAAAAAAATAAGCAAATTTTTTGATCAATATAATTTTGAACAAATAAATTCTAATCTTGTTAAAACATACTTTCAAGATTTAGAAGAACATAATAATTATGGAAATATTCTTCATGGGATAGTGAATTATAAATATGATGAAGAAAAAGTATTAAAAACAATATCAATCCTATTAGAATTAGGGATTAATGTAAATTTTCAGGCCAAGGATACCGGTTATAGTTTTCTTCACGTAGCTCTTTACGGTTATACTGACCTGGAAAAAGAAAAAGATGATTCCTACTCTACAGAATTTATTTTAAAATTAATAGAAATGGCTAAAAGCTACCATTTCAACGTAAATTTAGTGGATAATGACTCAGATACTATCATCCATACAGCAATAGCCAGTGAAACTTATACTGGAAAAATAGTACCTTTAATAAAAGCACTAGGTTCTGATTTTAATGTAAAAGCAAAAGATAGTCAAGGAAATAATATCTACCAAGCTTTTCTATTTTACAAAAAAATAGCTAAAAATTCTAGTAATTCTGAATGGCTTAAAAAATTAACAGAGGAAGAACAAGAAATAGTATCCGTTTTAAATATTGATAAAAATTTAACAGAGGAAGAACAAGAAATAGTATCCGTTTTAAATATTGACGAAAAAACAAAAAAACAAGAAAAAGAGAAAAATGATAATGAGAAAATACCTAATCTTAATAATACAGAAATTCAAAAATTATTATTAAAATTAAATCAATACTTAGATAGTTTAACAATTAATAATTTTTTAAAACCCAATGTTGTAAGCGATATTCGCGAAGTAAATCAAGAATTTCGTACTCTTTTAGAAAAATGCAGTGATGAGGAAAGAAATCAGTATACAAAAGAAGAAGTTTTGATTGCATACAATAGAAAGCTATCTAATATCATTACAGATTACCTTAACAAAGCACATGAAAGTTTTCCTTCTTTAGCACCAGAAAAATTAATAACTTCTTTTGAGAAAGCATATCATCTTATTTCAACATTAGGACATACAGAAAATCAGTATAATAAAGTACTAAAAGATAAGAAAATAAATTATGAGAACTATATACTAGAAATAGAATCACAACTAAAACAACAAGATACCTTGTCACAAATAACTGAATTAGAACAGATTTTAAATCCCATTATTGCTTTAGGAAATGGACGTATTGATTTCGGAAATGGTCCAAAAATAATTCATAAAAAAGTAGAAATCATAAAACAACCATTTCTTGAATTAATTGAAAAAATAAATCAAGTTGAGAAAGAAATAGAGTTACTTCAAAATTGGGAAATAGAACAAACTTATTTTCAATATGACTTTTCAACAAAAAAAGAACTAGTTGATTTTAACCTAAAAACGAAAGAACAATTAACAGAGTATTACCAAAAACAAACAACCATTTTAAACAATTTCAAAAAAAGAATCCTAAATGATTGGAAAGATCTTATCCAAAAGTTACAATTAGGATATTTAATTACGAATAATTTAATTTCGAAAGAACAAATAGAGGAATGGATAGAATATAAAGAGGACTCATATCCAAAGCAAAAAGGAAAAAGAAAGGAATAGCTCTATGAAACAAGATATTCTTATTGGAGATAGAAAAGAAAAAGATTATCTAGAAGATTTAAATAGGAAAATTTATCAATTAGAAATCGCCAATAATAATATTACAGAAGAGCAAATACTTCATATTCTAGAAAAAATTAGTTTTTATAATTGGTCTCAAAAAAAAGGATATGATTTATTTGAAAAATTTTTAGAAAAATATGATGATAAAATTCAAAATGCTCAAAAAATCAAGGTATTATTTTTAATAGAAAATCAATCAACTTTTAAAAAATATGCTTTAAAATACTATGAATTATTTCAAAATCAGCTAAAAAAGACTGTCTTAATTGATCTTTGTAAAATGGATGATACATTTAGTGAATGGGAAGCCCAAATAATTCTAGACTTTAAGTTTGGAAAAGACTATTATCATGCCACAAGCAATTATCCAAATGGAAATACTATCTATGAATTTTATCAGTTATTTCACCACGTTACTCATTTTTATACTTTAGATGATAATATAATTGATTGGGATAACTCACTATTTAATTACATGACATCACAAGAATTAATTAACATTTTCAAAAATTCTAATAATCTGAATGCAAAAACTAAAACATACATCATAGAAATTATTCTATCAAAAAATCAAAATGAAGAATCTCAACAACAAGATTTTCCACTCAAAATGAATGAAGAATTTATCCATTATTTTTTGAATTACTTGCAATACAATTTTTCCTCATCCAAAAATTCGAATGCAAAAAGCTTTTTATGGAAAACAATAGAAAAGCAAGCAGATAAATTTCAAATGTTAAACAATCAACCAATAAATATCTTTGATTTATCTTATTTACAAGCAATCAACCAACTAGATAAAATACCAAAAGAAAAAAGAAAAAAAACATCCTTATATTTAAAAAGTTTTCAACTGTTTTTAGAAACAATATTAAAAAATTTCAAAGAAAAAATAGCCAACGAGGATTTAGTCATCTTCGAAGCATTATTTCAAAGAATAATACACAAAAAGAATTTGATAGAAATATTACAAATCAATAATCTAAAATCATTATATCACTATTATAAGACAGATGAACTAATTTCCGAAATCCCCTATTTAACTTTAAAACAAATCAAACAATATAATGCGAAACAATATTTACAAGTAGCACAAAATTTACCAAAAAAATTTAAATCACATGAATTTTTGCCTCTTATTATTCTTCATATTTTTGGCTACGAATTTCTACAAACAATTCACTTTTTTAATAACATATTTAATAACATAAATGTAGAAAGTTTATTTTTATTTTCAAGAATAATAGACAAAGAGAAAAACTATATGGAAGAAATGAAAAAAGTCTTATTGGAAATAAATAATTTACACCATGATAAACAAGAAATACCTCTAGAACAAGTACTTTATATTTTCGATTATCTTTACCAAAATAAATGTTCCAAAATAACATTACATAGAATCCAAAAAAGTATTGAATCACTTGATTATATTTTATTTCCAAATAATAAAAATATTTTAGAATCTTTAGAAAAATTAAATGGTGTTCAAAAAGGAAATCTTTTATTAGAAAAAGTAGAAGGAATAAAGTTATATGATAAATATCGTTTTAGATTATATAGTTCTATTCCTGACATTCAGGGAAATTTAGATAATTATTTTTACCAAATGGTAGATTTACATGATATCAATATTATCTCGAATGGAGTAAATCAATATTGGCACCCTAATCAACAATTTTCTGCAAGTTGTCTTACCCCAAATGGAAAAGCTTCTACTTGCTTATTTCACGGAGCGATTAATCCCAATGGTCGTTTTTTCCAAATAACATATCAGAATCAACTACTGGCATACAGTTGGGTATGGAGAAGCGGAGATGTCTTATGTTTTGATAATATTGAGATAACAAAAAATCTTCTTACAATAAAAGATTATGATAACATCCTATCTACTATCTATTTAAAAGTAGCCCAACAACTAATAGAAATAACAGCAAAAGAAGAAAAAAGAGGAATTAAACTGGTAATATTAGGAAAAAATGAACAGGATTTTCCAATACCTTCTTTTGATAGATTACCAAAAGTAAATGATTATACAGAAAAACTATATCATCCTAATAACTCAGAAAATCTTTATTTAAAAGATTCTATGAATATGCAAATGATTTTACAAGGAAATTATCAAGAGAATTTAAAAACAGAAGATAGAGAACCACAGTACCTATATACCAGAAAGAAAATACAGTGTTTTAGTGATTATGATGAACAAACTATTTCTCAAAAAATAAATTCCATATATTTTGATTACTGTTTAGCCAACAATGCTCCATACCAAAATATATCTATCAGTCAATATCTAACTGGTTATTGGAATGAAGACTGGTTTGTTGGAATCAAAAAAGACGGATCAAAAGAATTTTATTCTTGTGGAAATGATTTAAGAAGATGGGAAGAAGCAAAACACTATATTTCCATTTCTAAAATAAAACAGAAAAAAAATATATTTACAATAGGGAAAAGTCAATCAGACCAATTATTATATCTAATAGACTCAAAAAATTACCTATTTGATAAGTTAGCATCAAAAGAAGACTTTCAAAAATTATTAAAAGAAAAAGTATCCTTATCAAAAGAAGATTACTTACATGGAACTGGCACCTTATACAATTTTGGAAAGATTCTGTTAGAAAACCAAATTACATCTTCTAATTACGGAAATCATATAGGTGGTGGAGGAACAAATGGAGAATATTACGTCTGTGTATCACAAGTAGGACATGATGGTACTAAGTCTGCCTTTAATTTACCAGCATTCATTCTTTCCAAAGATATTCTTACTTTTAAAGGTATGAATAGTACAATTCCAGATAAAATATTAACTAGCTTTAGAAATACTTCTTATCCACTTCGTACTTCCCATTTTATATCCGAATTTCAAGCTTTCCAATGCATTTCTTTAGAGAATGCTAAAGGAGTTTTAGTACCTATGAATTTAGTAGACATTAGCAAAATGATATATTTACAAGAATTTTCCAAAAATAATCTTCCACTAATTTGTACAGAAAACCAACAAATAATTGATAAAGAACAAATAAAAAAATTGGTCAAATTAAAATAAATATGACCTTTTTCTTTTTATAAATCTTTTTTCAACAAACTTAATATTTTTTTGGCCTCAGACAAATTCTTTTGATAGTTGATTTTTTCTTGAACATGAAATAAAATTCCCACTAAATCTTTTGAAATTAATCTTTCTAATTCATAGACATGATCTAATCTATGGGGTCCATTGAATCCAAGAAAATCTTTCGTATTTTCATCTTCTACTTGCAAAATATCCCCCAAACCAGAGAAAATTTTTTTAGAATAAGTGATAAGAAGAGAATCGATTTCCTCTAAGATATCACTTTTTTCTTCACTAATTACATCATCTTGAAGTAACTCTAGGATATCATCAACAATTTCTGAAATAGCACCATTCATTCTTTCTTGATCAGATTGATGTAAGTAGGAACTATTTTCCATTAATTGCTTAAGGATTCTATGAAATGGCAAAAATCTAGCAATATCCAAGGAATCATATTCTTGAACTATTTTTTCTGTTAGTTCTTCTTCTGTAATATTGAAAATTTTTCCTTGTGTAAGTGCATCATTGAATAAATTTTGGTAACTTTCGATGATTGAATAATCTTTTCCTTTATGATTTCCATCTAATGATTTTTGAATATTTTGTAAATCTTGAATCTTCTTCTGCAATTCTATTATTTTAGGATTTCCTTGATCCCTATCAAGAGTAACTAACAAATGACAATAATTTTCGGCATATTCCACAAACTCTTTCATTTTAAAATAAAGACGATTGATACTCTCATCAAAATCATTAGAATTATAAGAGAAATTCAATTGGATATTTTCAGAAATACTTTTTAAAGTAAACTGATCCAAGGTAGATTGCTCAGTTTCCAAAATATGATCTAATTCTGTAATGAATGATTGATTATGATACTTTTTAGCCTGAAATAAAATATATTTCACTTTATCATTAATGTTATTGATATCAATAGGACAATCTACTTCTTCTTTCATAAGACTTTTCAACATTTGTAAATTAGCATAATTTTTTTGATAAGTATCACCAGACTTTAACTGGAGGAAGAGATAGTTCAAATGACTAATAAATTTTTGCTTGAAATAATCGACAGGATTATAATTATCTAAGGTTAACTCTATTTCCTTTTTTTGACAAATAGGATTTTCCTCATATTGATGAATTTCTTGTTGAAAAAGATCAACTTCATGTTGAATTAACTGTTCAATTTTGTTTTTTTCCTCTGGTTGTAAATAGGCAACATACTTCCTAATATCACAAATAATTTGATTTGCTTCTTGAAAAACAGGATAAGATTCCATTTCATCTTCTTTTGGAACTTTAATATTTTCTTGAAAAAAATCAATTGTTAAGTGATGACTAAGACAATATCTTTTTAACATCCATTTCCATAATAATGGAATTTTATTTTCTATCGTAATATGCGATAAATAAGAAATCCCTAAACCATCAATTAATTTTTTAGTTTTTAAGAAACTACTACATTCAATAATTAAATGATCTAACTTGGGAGAAAGAAAAAAAGGTTTAGAACTTGAAGATTCAAACTGTAAAACTGTACAATCACTTAATCTAAGCTCCTTTAAATTCTGATAAAGTTCTTCACGTTCTATTTTCTTGAAACTATTTGGTAAAAATAAACTAGAAAGAAAAATATTTGGATTGTCATCATAAAAGGTTTTCCCAAAGTCTACTGTTCCTTCCGGTAATTTTAAAACTCCATCCCACTCTCTCGGAATCTTAATATATATTAGACGACCATTGGAAATAAAATAAGAATAATCATCAACTTTATTATTTTGAAAAGTAACAGGTACATGTGCAGAAGAACAACGATCTTCAATTTTTTTTCGTAAAGTATCTGGTAATTCATTTAAAATAACAAAAGAAACTTTATAAGGATTATACCGAATTTGACAAAAAGAAGAAACAATGTCATAAAGATTTGTATTTCTTATATTATTTATCTTTACATTACAAGGAGAAAAATCAGTAGTACCGTAACGTTTTAATTTATCCCCACTTTTTATAAATAAATCACTAAACTGCATTTCCTGTATGGTAAAATAAAAATTGTATGGATCAATAAACCGTAATCCGAATGGAAGATTCACTCTTTTAAGTGGACACTGCTCAAAAGCAGAATCTAAAATTTCCAATTCATCGTTAAATATCACTTCTTCCAAATTAGAACAAAAGCTGAATGCATCTTTCTCAATGCTTCTTAAATTTTTATTACAAACCAACTTCTGAATAAATTGATTATCCATAAGTAATTCCGGTCGGATTTTTACCACTTCTTCTGGTAATTCTAAAACTCCATTCCATTTATTCCATTTACAAAGTGGAGTAACATCAACTAAAACTCCATTTTTTATCTTAAATTCTATATCATTAACAACTCTAACAATATTCCTCGTCATCATATCAGCTACCCCCACTAAAAAATAAAATATTTTTACTTTTTTCATGCAAATTTTTTTGTTTCCAAACAAATTAATCTTTATTATACAAAAAATAGAAAAAAAGTCTAGTATTTTTACTAAACTTTTCTCACAAGAGTCTTCTAATTTTTTATTTTTTTGTTTTCTCTAAACTTTCTGCTAAAACCGTTCCAGCAGTTACCAAATTTTGTAAATCACTTGGCACAATAATTTTCGTAGATTGTCCATTGGCTACTTCTACCATAGCATCATAGCTTTTTAATTTTAATACAGTATCATCTGCTTTCGCATCCTTTAATAATTTTAAAGATTCGGCTTTTGCTTCTGATACTTTTAAAATAGCTTGAGCTTCTCCTTCTGCCTCACGAATATGGGTTTCTCTTTTGGCATCAGCTCTTAAAATAGCACTCTCTTTTTCTCCTTCTGCAATCAAGATAGCAGCTTTCTTTTCTCCTTCTGCTTGTAAGATTTTTTCACGTCTTTCACGTTCAGCTCTCATTTGTTTTTCCATTGCTTCTTGAATATCTCTTGGTGGAATAATATTTTTTACTTCTACACGATTTACTTTAATTCCCCAAGGGTCTGTTGCTTCATCCAAAATACTTCTCATTTTAGAATTAATAATATCACGACTCGTTAAAGTTTGATCTAATTCCAATTCTCCAATAATATTACGTAACGTAGTAGCCGTTAAATTTTCAATCGCATTTACTGGATTTTCTACTCCATAAGTATATAACTTAGGATCAGTAATTTGAAAATAAACTACGGTATCAATTTGCATTGTTACATTATCTTTGGTAATAACAGGTTGTGGTGCAAAATCTTTCACAATCTCTTTTAAGGTAACATCACTCGCAACACGATCGATAAAGGGAATCACATAATGTACTCCTGTTTGCAACGTAGCATGATAACTTCCCAATCTCTCAACTACCTTTGCTCTTGACTGTGGAATAATTTTTACTCCTAATACTGCTAAAACTAATATGATAATTAGAATGGCCCAAATCATGTTAATCCTCCTCCTTTACTTCTTTAACATGTAATTTTACTCCTTCTATAGAAAGTATTTCTACTTTACTACCAACCTGAATTTTTTTCGTGGAAACAGCACTCCATCTTTTTCCATCCACTTTTACTTCTCCTGGTTCTAATTTCGTAATTTCTTCTGTGACAACTCCAATTTGTCCAATGACTCTATCTAAATTAGTAGCTTCTACTTCTCTTCCTCTTACCTTGGCAACGAACTTTCTAGTAAGCAATAAAGAAATTCCGCTGACGACAATAAATACCAGAATTTGAATCGTTACATTTTCTAAAAATAAACTAACTACAAAAGATGCCAATGCTCCAATCGCAAACCAAATAGATACTAAATTAACCGTAAATAACTCAATCAAGATTAAAACAATAAAAATCAACATCCAACAAAAACTCATAAACTTCACTTCCTGCTTACATTATACTACAAAACAAGCAATTTTACCACTACTTCTATAAGAAAAAAGAAACTAATCTTTCATAGCCTCAAATTTTTTTCTAAATGCAACCTTGAAATCAATAAAGGTTGCGTTTAACTGAAAAAATAGAGGTAGTTGCATT
>CANRPT010000013.1 GCA_947632565.1 uncultured Bacilli bacterium
GAAAAGCCGTATGCGGGAAAACTGCACGTACGGATTTGAATAGGGGCTTATGTCGTGAGGCATTTGTCTACTAAACTTTTGGAATCAGAAGTTATGAATAAAAATAAACCTACAATTTCAATAAGTATAAAAAAAGTAAAAGTCAAATGTGCAAATAAATAATAAAAATCTAATTTGCACATTCGTAAATTAATTTGAGAATTGGTATTGTTATATCGACAGCCAATTCTTTTTTTGAAAGGAACGAAATGAAAGAAGAAAAAATGGTATATAGTACTTTAGAAGTACAGAAAAAATTGGGAATAGGGAGAAATAAAATATATAGTTATTTAGAAGAAATATATAAGACTCAAAAACCTTTTAGAGTTATTAAGATAGGTAAAAATTATAGAATTCCTAAAAAAGATTTTGATGCATGGATAAATGGTTGTCAAATTGAATGATGGAAGGGATATTATGGAAAAAAAACAAATAATAAAGGGAAAGAGTGGAATAGTATTTTATGAATATACTTCCTGGTGTCATAGATATAAACAAATGCAACCTAATGGTAGAGTAAAATATTTGAAGTTAAAAGGTTTCGCAAGTGAAGAATTAGCACTAGAAAGTTACAAAAAATATGAAGAAGAATTTAAAAGGCAACAAAGAGAATTTTATGCTTCTATTAATAAAGATATTATGTTTAAAGATTATCTAATATATTGGTTTGAAAATATTTATTCTGAACGAATTGAACCTTCTACGATATTGGTAGGTTCCTATATTGTTTATGAATTAATTATTCCAAATATTGAATATGATGTTAAAATAAATCAAGTTACTTCAGATTATTTAGATGAAATTTTGGAAAAAGCAAGTCAGTTTACAGAATCAGCAGGATACTCAGCACGATCTTTATTAAGCATTTGTCTTCATGATGCCTTTATTGATCATTATATAAAATATAATCCAATCAATAATACAAAGAAATATAAAAGAAAAAAACCTAGTATCAGAATTTTAAATGAATCTCAAATGAAAAAATTTTTAATTGCATCTCAAAAAACAAATTGGTATCTTGAAATATTATTAGGATTATTTTGTGGACTAAGAAAAGCTGAAATATTAGGTTTAAAATTTTCTGATATTGATTTTGAAAATAAAACTCTTGAAATAAAAAGGCAATTAGCAAGAGATTTAAAATTAGAAAAGAGTACAAAAAAGGTTATCTGTTGTGGTGTAGTAGAAAGATTACCAAAAACTAAGAATAGCATAAGAAAGATAAAAATTCCTGATATAGTAATGGATGAAATTGTAAAAAGAAGAAAAGTAAATCTAGATAATAAAAAAATATATGGTGTAGAATACAAAGACTTTGACTATGTGAGTTGTAGAGATGATGGGTTAAACTATAATATTGCAGCTATGAATTCTGTAATATCAAAAATCTGTAAAAAGTTAAGTTTACCCCATATCACTGTCCATGCATTAAGACATATGTGCGCTACTATCCTTATTGAACAGGGTGAACCTCTTGCAAAAATTTCTGCATTTTTAGGTCATTCATCAATTCATACAACTTTTGAATACTATTGCGAAACAATGAATGAAAATGAAAAGATTTTATCATTTATGAATAATATCTTTCTAACAAATGAGGAGAGTGAAACAAATGTTAATTCAAGAAATGATTGATTGTGATTATATTGATTATACGGTATATTCAGTTACTAGTTTAAAAGATAAATATGGTTACAGGATAAAATTAGTATTCAATAATCAAACTATAAATATAAAGCAACGAGGTGGTTTTTCAACAAAAACAGAAGCAAACAAAGATAGAAATTCTATCATATCACAATTGGAAAATCATACTTATATAGTTTATAACAAAATTAAAGTGAATGATTTTTTAAGTTATTGGTTGGAACTAAAGAGAAAAGAGGGTTTAAAATACAATTCTATCGAAACTTATAAAAATATAATAAAAAACTATGCATTTGATTTTTTTGACAATTTATATTTAGCCAATTTAAATACGGGACATTTTCAAAAATTTTATAATTGGGTATTTAAGCAACATGAGGAATTGGTTAGAATAGCAAAAACCGTTATGAATTGTGCTATGCAGTATGCATTTGATAAGAATTTGATTTCAACTAACCCAACGATAAATGTTAGGATGCCAAAAGAATTAAAACAAAAACAATATAGGAAAATCGTTATTAATACAAATCATTCTTTAAATGTTGAGCAGATAAAAAAATTAATTGAAGCAAGCAAAAAAACGCCAATTTATCTTCAAATACTATTTGCAACACTAATGGGACTAAGAAAACAAGAAATTAATGGATTAAAATATGCAGATATAGATTTTGTTAATAGAAAGTTATATATTAATCGACAGCTAGGTGTTAATCCGAACATTAATAAGGAAGATTGTAAAAAGAAGTGTTATACCAAACAAGAAATAGAATTAAAAACGTTTAGTAGTAAAAGAGTTCTAGATATACCAGATATTGTTTTTGAAGCTATTTTAGAAGAAAGACAAAAATATGAAAAGAATAAGAATAGGAGAAAAAACGATAAAAACAATCCTTTTTGTGATGATGACTATATTTGTTGTTCCACTTATGGACATTCTAGAAGTAAAGGATTTCACACAAAATATTTTGCGAAACTTTTAGAAGAAAATGATTTGCCAAAAATTAGATTTCATGATCTAAGACATACATTTGCAACTTTATTACTTTCTAATAATTATGGACTAAAGGCAGTATCTACATTATTAGGTCATGCTTCTACTATTATTACATCAAATGTGTATTTTGATAAGAATGATATAGTAATAGATTGCAGTGAAAATTTAAATAATTATGTTAATAGAATAAAACCTGTGGAAATTAATGATGTTCCTTTTATAGATATAGATATCAATAAAATTTGCAACAAATTATTAAAAAATTGCTAAAATATGTAAAAATTGTATTTCCTTGTTTTCTTCTCTTTTTGATGTTAAAATAGATTAAAATGTTTTCATAAATATTGGTTAAGTTTATTTAGTGTTATTTAGTAAATTTGTGGCCGAGATTCGTGTCCTGATAAAAATGATTTATATTAACCACAAAAAAGTATATCAAGCCACGAATTTTAAAATTTAGGACACGAATTTCTGGTTGACTATGATCATATCAAGGAGGGATAATATGTTCAATTTAGTATCCAAATATGAACCTAGTGGAGATCAACCTCAAGCGATTGAAAAATTGGTAAAAGGAATCGAAGAGGGGAAAAAATACCAAGTTTTACTAGGGGCAACAGGAACAGGGAAGACTTTTACGATTGCTAATGTGATTCAAAAAGTAAATAAACCTACTTTGATTTTAGCACATAATAAAACACTAGCTGGGCAGCTATATAGTGAATTAAAAGAGTATTACCCAAATAATCATGTCTGCTATTTTGTTAGTTACTACGATTATTATCAGCCCGAAGCCTATGTTCCTTCTACCGATACTTATATTGAAAAAGATTCTTCCATTAACGATGAGATTGATGAATTACGTCATTATGCCACCAGTTCCTTACTTTCTTATGATGATGTTATTGTGGTAGCAAGTGTTAGTTGTATTTATGGAATTGGAGAAGTAGAAGAATATCGTAATAAAATGCTAAGTTTAGGTGTAGGGGATATCGTAGAGAGAAATACCATTATGACCAAGTTGGTAGAAATGATGTATGAAAGAAATGATTTTGATTTTAAGAGAGGAACTTTTCGAGTAAAAGGGGACGTTTTAGAAATCATTCCAGCAAATCAAAATACCAAAGGATATCGTATTGAATTTTTTGGAGATGAAGTAGATCGTATTACTGAAATTGATACTTTAACTGGAGCTGTTCTTCAAAATAAGAAAACAGTTAGTATTTTCCCTGCTAGTCACTTTGTTACTAGTGATGAAAAACTAATAGAGGCAGTAAAAAGAATTAAAGAAGAATTAAAAGAAAGAATTCAATATTTTAAAGACAACAATAAACTACTTCCTGCTGAAAGAATTGAACAAAGAACCAATTATGATTTAGAGATGTTAACTGAAACTGGATTTTGTCGTGGCATTGAAAATTATTCTAGACATATGTCCTTACGTGGAGAAGGAGAGACTCCTACTACTTTGATGGATTTCTTTCCCAAAGATTATTTGTTAGTAGTTGATGAATCCCATGTTACTTTACCACAAGTAAGAGGAATGTATAATGGTGATAGAGCTCGTAAAATGAATTTAGTAGAATATGGATTTCGTTTACCTAGTGCTTTGGATAATCGTCCTTTAAAATTTGACGAATTTGAACAAAAAATCCATCAAGTTATCTGTGTTTCTGCTACTCCTGGAGATTACGAATTAGAAAAAACGAATCATACTTTTATTGAACAGATTATTCGACCAACTGGATTATTAGATCCAACCATAGAAATTCGACCAAGTGAAGGACAAATTGATGATTTAGTTGGGGAAATTAAAGATCGAATTGAAAAAAACGAAAGAGCTTTGATTACTACTTTAACAATTCGCATGGCAGAAGAGTTAACGAATTATTTAAAGGATATTGATATTAAAGTTGCTTATTTACATAGTGAAGTAAAAACATTAGAAAGAATGAAAATTATTCGTGATTTACGTTTAGGAAAATATGATTGTATTGTGGGAATCAATTTACTTCGTGAAGGATTGGATATTCCGGAAGTTAGTTTGATTGCGATATTGGATGCGGATAAAGAAGGATTTTTACGTAGTGAGAGAAGTTTAATTCAAACGATTGGACGATGTGCTAGAAATGCCAATGGACACTGTATTATGTATGCTGATAAAATAACCGATAGTATGGAGAATGCCATGAAAGAAACAATGCGTCGTCGTAATATTCAAGAAACATATAATCAAGAACATGGGATTGTTCCACAAACGATTCAAAAAGAAATTCGTGAATTAATTAGTAATGTTAGTGATGATACGAAAACAAAAACAAAAACAAAACAAGATCAGAAAGAACGAATTCAGATGATTGAGGAAATTGAAGAAGAAATGAAGAAGGCAGCTAAAGAATTGGATTTTGAACGTGCTATGGAATTAAGAGATGCCTTATTTGAATTGAAAGCAGAGGTATGAGGTATGATTAATCTCAATTTAGAAAAAGAAATTAGAAATAATTTTACTAGAAAAGAAATTTTTACTCATCAAAAAGTAGGAGATATGTTACAGATTGATCCATTAATCCAAGAATGTCAAAATTCAACAGATCTCGTCGTTACTATTTTAATGAATGAGTTAGTTACTTATCCTAATTTATGGGGATATCGAGAGAATCCTGCCATGAGACAACAAATTTGGAATCATTTTTTGGCTATCAAATTATTGAAACAAATGGAAGAAAAATTAGATATTCAGACAGGTTATCATTTGGAGTGGGAAGAAGAAAAATTAAGAGAAAAACAGATTCTTTCTTCTTCTCTTATCAGCTATCAAGATGTATTGTTTTCTTTGATACACTCTCATTTTGATAATATTCGATTACATTTTATTGCTAGGACTTATAGTGGTAATGTCTGTAGTACTTTTTTACCTTATTTAAATGAAAAAAATCCTTTTCCCACGATGTTTTATTTAGAGGGTCCTTATTTAGAAAAAACAGAAGATTATTGTGAACATCTTTATCATTATTTTCTTTTTCAGGGATTGGGTGAAGGAGAAGAAATCCTTTTTGGAACGGAACAGAAAGCATATGAGAAAAAAATTTAAGAAAATTTATGTAGAAATTACGAATGTCTGTAATTTATCCTGTTCTTTTTGTAAACCAACCAATCGTGTTAAAAAGTATATTACTCCTATTGAAATGGAAGAAATTTTAAAAAAGATTCATCCCTATACTGGTTATCTTTATCTTCATGTGAAAGGAGAACCACTATTACATCCTCAACTCAAAGAAATTTTGGATTTATGTCAAAAATATCATCAAAAAGTAAATATAACGACAAATGGAACTCTTCTTCTTGCAAGAAAAAAAGAATTAAGTCATCCAGTGATTCGCCAAATTAATATTTCTTTACATAGTGAAAACGAAAAAGAACATTATTTAGATGATATTTTTGATGCCGTAGAAGAATTCACAGATAAAGTTATTGTTTATCGTTTTTGGACTATGCAAGAAAATAAGTTGGATCAGAAATCCACAAATATTGTGGAAAGAATCAAAGAATATTATCAATTATCCCCAGAAATTGTGGAAAAAATAAAAAAAGAAAACCATATTCTAATTAAAAATCATATTTATATTGATAAAGCGAATGAATTTGTTTGGCCTAGTCTATCAAATAATTATAATCAAGAGCATGGATTCTGTTATGCTTTAAAAGATCAGTTAGCTATTTTAGTAGATGGTACCATTGTTCCCTGTTGTTTAGATGGGGATGGCATTATAAAATTGGGAAATATATATCAAAATACGTTAGAAGAAGTCATGCGTAGTAGTCGTTATCAAACAATAAAGCAAGGCTTTCAAAATCGACAAGTATCTGAAGAACTCTGTAAGAGATGCAGTTTTAAAGATGCTCTCTTGACAAATGTCCCCAAAATATAGTAAGATAACTCTCCTAATGAAAATTAGGATGGAGGTTGCTTATGGGGATATATCATCATATTTATATTGGTCATGTTAAAACCATTAATTTAGAGGCTTATGGGGATACTTCTTTAATAGAATCTAAAGTAGTAGCTCTTCGTTTGGTCGGAAAAGATCATAAACACTTACCAAAATATCAACCATTAAGACCATATAAAGAGTACTATAGTATTGAAAGGGTAGAACCTATCGTTGGTCTAGTAAGTGATACTGGAATTAATAAAGCTTTAAAACAGACGGGAAAACCAGAAGTAAAGCAGTTAAGGAAAATATCCTAAAAAATGCACGATAGTGCTTTTTGTTTGGAACAAATTCATTTCCATTAGAAAATTTTATGGTATAATATTGTGAGTAGAAAAGGTGATTATATGGACAAAATTATTATTAAAGGTGCAAGAGAAAATAATTTAAAAAATATAGATTTGGAATTACCAAAAAACAAATTTATTGTTATGACAGGAGTCAGTGGTAGTGGAAAAAGCTCTTTGGCTTTTGATACGATTTATGCAGAAGGGCAAAGAAGATATGTAGAGAGTCTATCAGCTTATGCTAGACAATTTTTAGGAGGAACGGAAAAACCAGATGTCGATTCTATTGAGGGACTTTCTCCTTCTATTAGTATTGACCAAAAAACAACTTCTAAAAATCCTCGTTCTACTGTAGGAACAGTAACAGAAATATATGATTATTTAAGATTATTGTTTGCGAGAATTGGTGTTCCTTATTGTCCAAAACATCATGTACCAATTACTTCTCAATCTGTTGATGAAATTGTAGATAAAGTCATGGAACATGAACTAGGAACCAAATTAGTCATTCTATCTCCGGTTGTACATGGGGAAAAGGGAACTCATAAAGATTTGTTTGATGATTTTAGAAAATCTGGTTATGTAAGAGTTCGTGTAAATGGGGAAATGTATGATTTAAGTGAAGATATTGTTTTAGAAAAAAATAAAAAAGATAATATTGATGTAGTCGTAGATCGTATTGTGTTAAAAGAAGATAGTAGAAGTCGTTTAGCAGAATCTATTGAACAATCCATTCAATTATCTCATGGCAAAGTAGTGATTGATTATTTAGGGGAAAAGGAAGTTGTTTATTCCGAAAATTTTGCTTGTCCTTACTGTGATTTTTCTTTACCAGAATTAGAACCAAGAATGTTTAGTTTTAATGCACCATTTGGAGCTTGTCCTGACTGTAAGGGATTAGGGGTTAAGTTAAAAATGGATCCTGATTTAGTAGTTCCAGATGATTCAAAAAGTTTGAATAATGGGGCCATCAAAACGTTAACAGATGATCCAGAAGCCCTAGATTTTAAACGTTTAGAATGTTTATGTAAACATTATAAAATTGATATGAATAAACCTTTTTCCAAATTAACCAAACAACAGCAGAATTATATTCTTTATGGAAGTGATGAAATTATTCACTTTCAATATCAGTCTAAAAGTGGAAATCTTTATAATCAAAAAGATTATTATGAGGGAATTATCAATAATTTAGAAAGAAGATATATGGAAACTAGTAGTACTTGGATTCGTGATTGGTTAGAAAATTATATGATGGAAACCGAGTGTGAAACGTGTCATGGTGCAAGACTTCAAGATAGTGTATTATCTGTTTTAGTTGGTGGAAAAAATATTTATGAAGTAACTTGTTTGAGTATTCAAAAACTGATTCCTTTTTTTGAAACCTTGCAATTAACTCCTTCTCAGAAAGAAATTTCAGAATTATTAGTAAAAGAAATTTTATCTCGATTACATTTCTTAAAGAATGTTGGATTAGAATACTTAACATTAAGCCGTTCTGCAGGAACTTTGTCTGGTGGAGAAGCGCAAAGAATCCGCTTGGCAACACAAATTGGTTCGAAATTAACAGGAGTCTTATATGTACTTGATGAACCAAGTATTGGACTTCATCAAAGTGATAATGAAAAACTTATCCAGTCACTATTAGAAATGAGAGATTTAGGAAATACTTTGATTGTGGTAGAACATGATATTGATACGATGTTAGCTAGTGATTTTTTAGTAGATGTGGGACCTGGAGCAGGGGAACATGGAGGAGAAATTGTTGCTTGTGGAACTCCAGAAGAAGTGATGAAAAATGAAAATAGCATTACGGGTCGTTATCTTTGTGGAAAAGAAAAAATAGAAGTTCCTAAAACAAGAAGAAAAGGAATTAAAAAGAAAATAGAAATTAAAGGTGCTTCTGAAAATAACTTAAAAAATATAGATGTTAGTATTCCTCTTGGAACCTTTACTTGTGTAACGGGGGTTAGTGGAAGTGGAAAAAGTACACTAGTAAATCAAATTTTGTGTAATGCTGCCTATAGTACGATTTATAAAAGTAAGGTAAAACCTGGAAAACACAAAAAAATTACGGGGTTAGATTATCTGGATAAAGTAGTAGAGATTTCTCAAAATCCAATTGGTAGAACTCCACGTAGTAATCCGGCTACTTATACTGGTGTTTTTGATGAAATTCGTGATTTATTTACTACGACAAAAGAAGCAAAAATGTATGGATTTGGCAAAGATCGTTTTTCTTTCAATGTGAAAGGTGGAAGATGTGAAGCTTGTCGTGGAGATGGAGTAAAGAAAATTGAAATGCACTTTTTACCAGATGTTTATATTCCTTGTGAGGTTTGTCATGGTACCAGGTATAATAGTGAGACTCTAAGAATAAAATATAAGGGAAAAAATATTGCAGAAGTACTAGATATGAGAGTTAGTGAAGCTTTAGAATTCTTCCAAAATGTGCCTAAATTAAAATCGAAACTACAAGTCTTAGAAGATGTAGGAATTGGTTATATTAAATTAGGACAAAGTGCTACTACCTTATCAGGAGGAGAAGCGGGAAGAGTAAAACTTGCTAAGGAACTTCAGAAAAAGCCAACCGGAAAAACACTTTACATCATGGATGAACCAACTACAGGACTTC
The DNA here is from genome assembly GCA_947632565.1 of uncultured Bacilli bacterium. GTDB lineage: Bacteria > Bacillota_I > Bacilli_A > RF39 > UBA660 > Alloscybalousia. The sequence goes on from CANRPT010000013.1 coordinate 9,595, forward strand.
ATAGTGCAGATATTCAGAGACTACTTGCAATTATTCAAAAAATAGTAGATAATAAAGATACGGTAGTAGTCATTGAACACAATCTAGATGTTGTGAAATGTGCGGATTATATCATTGATTTAGGCCCTGATGGAGGAGATCATGGAGGACGCGTGATTGCTACAGGAACTCCAGAAGAGATTGCTCAAGTAAAAGAGTCTAAGACTGGAAAATTTTTGCAGAAAATGTTATAAAAATAGGTGAGAGAATGAAAAACAGTTTCAAAGTTCATGTGGATAATATCATAGATTGGTTAGCTCATTTTTTCTGTTATGCATTCATATTAGTATTTGTGGCTACTTTTTTTGATAGTTTTCATATCGATGCCAATCATTTATATCTATATGGAATTTTAGCAACTCTAATTATTTTTATCTTAAATAAAACTGTAAAGCCTATTCTCTTTTACTTAACATTACCACTGACAGGAATTACACTTGGATTATTTTATCCCTTTTTGAATGTAATTATCTTAAAATTAACAGAATGGATTTTAGGATCTCATTTTGAAATTGTAGGTATTTGGACTGTATTTTTTCTAGCAATTTTAATATCATTGATGAATCTAATAATCGATAACATCTTTATTACACCAATCATGAGGAGGATTAAGAATAATGGATAGAGTAGCTTTGGATTTCGGATTTTTACAAGTTTATTGGTATTCCATCTTTATCTTTTTAGGAGTCTTTTTAGCAACTATAGTAATTTTACACGAATGTAAAAAACAAAAAATTAATCAAGATTTTATTATTAATCTTATTTTCTATGGATTTATTGTGGGATTAATTGGAGCAAGACTTTATTATGTTCTTTTTAATTTAGATTATTATCTCAAATATCCAATTGAAATTTTTGAAGTATGGAATGGTGGTTTAGCGATTCATGGCGGTATTTTATTTGGATTACTAACCGTTATCTTATATACCAAAAAATATCGTGCTAAAACTTTAAAAGTATTAGATATTCTAGTGGTTGGATTAATTTTAGGACAAGCAATTGGAAGATGGGGAAATTTTTTTAATGGGGAAGCTTATGGTGCTGTTACTACTTTAGATAATTTACAGAAGTTAGGTCTTCCGGACTTTTTAATTCAAGGAATGTATATTAATGGTGCTTATCATCATCCGGCATTTCTTTATGAATCTATTTGGGATTTATTTGGATTTTTTGCTTTGTTGATGGTAAGAAGATATAAATATTTAAAAACGGGACAATTAACGGGTGTTTATTTGATTTGGTATTCTATCGGTCGATTCTTTATTGAAGGAATGCGTACGGATAGTTTAATGTTAGGAAATTTTCGAATTGCGCAACTTGTATCCATTGGATGTATTCTAATAGGAATTTTAATGTTAATTTTCTGTAGAAAAGGAACTAGATTTGATAATTTATATAAAGATCAGGAAAAGAAAGAAATCTATTTCTAGAGGATGTCAAGAAATTTTATGTTGTAATCGTTGATTTTGATGTTATGTAATTCATTTTATTATTCCAAAATATGTAATATTTTTACATTTATTTTAAAAAAATGGACTTTAACAGATTTTAATATAAAAATTTCTCTTATCTCTTATTTTTTCTTAGAAGTGAAGTGGAAAAGTACAAGCAGAATTGTGAAAATGTAAAGCAATTCTTTTTCTTTTGGAATTTGTCTATAAAAAAATAAAAAATGGTGGTAGAATAAGGTTATCAAAACAGATTAAAAGAAGGTAAGATATGAAAAATCATTTTTGGATTAAATTATTAACTAGTTTACCAATTATATTATTGTGTCTTTATTTTCTTCCTTTTTTAGGTATTTGTTTATTGATATTACGCTATTTATTACAATCTTTCAAAAAAAGAACTGTTTTTTTCCTACTCCTTTTTTTAGGAATTCTTCTTTTTCTTCCTATGCTTATTAAACATATCTTTTCATTCGTTCCATTCAAAGGAGATTTTGTATTTTGGATTCATCAAACTTTTACTTCTTCCTTTTATCAAATACAGATATTAACTTATGCAAAAAGATTGATAACCATTGGCGTAATTGGAATTATTTTATCTTATATATTAGAAATAATAGGAATTCAAATGATAACGAAAGTAAAAAGTTATATACAAGAAAATGAAAAGAAAAATCAAGAAATATCTCAAAAAAATGATATGGAAATCAAATTAAAGCAAGAACGTGCCAAAACAACTAGATATATTCGTTGCCCTTATTGTGGAGCCGATAATATTGTTTCTGATCAAATAGGGACTTGTAAGTACTGCCGCAGAAAATTAGAATCAAATCAAGAATAGATGAAAAGAGGTGATTATATGCCAGTTTATCAAAAATTACTTCGTATTCAATGGAATCAAAAATATTTTGATGTATTTTGTGATGAAAAACATAGAAGAACTTTTTTAGAAGTAAGAAAACAAGATAATAGTGAAAAATATTATTATCCATTACTTTCCGATTATGTATATTTAGATTCCATCTATAATAAAAAATCAGATGGTATTTTAAAAATAAAAAAATTTTCTTTCAGTCAAAAGTTAGTTATTGGTGGTATGTGTGTAGTAATTGGAGCATCTTTTTTTCCTTTGTTAACAAGTTCTGATGTAGAAATTCATTTAGATAATCATCTTCCTTCTACTTCTATAGAAACAGATATCGAAAATGAAACTATAGAAGAAAATACCAATATGATGGAAATTTTTCTTCAAGATTTATCTGTATATGGTTTCCCATCAGCTACTTTTCAAGATTTAAGAAATAGTGCAGATTCTAACTTTCATATTGATTTAGATAGTAGAGCTTATGTCAATGCTTTTATTAATACTTTAGCAGAAAAAGAACCAGATGCAGAAATTAGAATTTTGAATGAAAATTTGAAAACATTAAACTTTGAAATTACCCCAAACGATAAATGGGATATGCCTGGCGTAGATGCTTATTATAATTCTTCTAGTAATACCATTCATTTAAAGGAACATTATGAAAGTGAGGAATATAAAATAACAGTTATTATTCATGAATTAGGACATGTCATGAATAATATGAAATTAAAACAACATGGAAAAACGGTATATTTGTCTTATTATATCTATGAAAATGGATATGGTAAATCGTTATCCGAAGGATTAGATACTGTTTTTACAACTTACTTAACTTCTGATTATTCTGATACTTTTTTTGATTTTCCTTACCAAACTTTTACGAATTATCAACAAACTGCAGCTATTACTTACCAAATTGTGAAATTATTAAATTATAACTTTACAGATTATTTAAAAGGAAATATCTTAGAGTTAAAAGAAAAGTTAAAAAAGGAGAATTTAGAAAATTTAATTGATGCATTAGATGCGCATTTAGAAACAGAAGATGCTAGTGATATTACGATAGAAGAAGAAAATTTGTTAAGAGAAAATGTAACTTTATTATTAACAAAAAGATTAAAACAGGAATTGGAAAAAAATAAAGAGTGTAGTCTGTTAGAGTCTTATCAATTTGCTGAAACCTTTTTACAACAATTTCAATTCCTTTATAATGACTATTATTTCAAGACAAGTTTAATGAAATTATTTGAAGTTTGTAATGAAGTAAAAAAAGAAGAAAATAGTCCTGTAAAAATTTGTGGAGTATTTGATTATTCGTTAGGAGATGCAAATTTTCAAATAACAAGTAAAAATCAAGTTTTAGTGGAAAAACAAGTAGATCAATTATATTTTTATCCAACCTTAGAAAATGGAAAGCTTGTGATGAGATTTTATTATTTAGAAAAAAGTGATCAATGGAGAGCTTATGATACGGAAACAAATCAAGAAATTGATTTTTTAAATACTGTCAGTATTCCAGTTCAAGGGTATATTAATACTTTATTGCCAGTTACTGCTTCTCATTATCAATTAAAAGTAGATAATAGTGTTTTTCAAACTGATGATTTTCATCATTTTATGGAAAAGGAGCTTACTTTAGAGTTGGCAAAAGAAAAAGACATGAATCAAATTTTAAATACTACGTTAAAAGGAGAAAATTATTGTAAAGATATGCTTTATCCAACTACTTTAGAGGAATGCAAGGAACAAATTTTAAAAAATAGAATAGAAAAAATGTATGAATTAGGATATTCTGAAATGGAAATTCATGAGATGATTACAAGCTTTCCACTAGAAAATATGTTAAAATATCAGATTGAAACTCCAGGAATTTATCATTTTACCGGTCTTGCTACGGGGCGAGTTACTCAAACGATTATGGATCAGGAACATTATTTAGCAGGGACGGCAAAACTTTTTGAAAAAGATGGGGTTGTTAGTGCATATGCTCCTAAGTTTTTTATTTATCCAATCATAGAAGATGATTCGGTATCTTTTGGATTATGCGTTTTAGAGGCAATTGATCGAACGGAAGATAGCGTGTTAACGTTTGCTCCTTATGATGTTGTAACGAGGGAACCGATTGATGAAAATGCACCATGTATATCTCTTGATGTTTATCTGCAAAGATTAGGAGAAAAATATCACATCTCTTATAATCCATTAAAGTATAATATTGAGATTGATATTTCTTTTTTGAAGACTAGAGATTTATCTGAAATTGTGATTTCAGAATTAGGAGATTTATTGACTCAATATGATCCTATTCCAAAAGAAGCAGAAAAGCAAAGATAGAATAAAATACTATAGGTGAAATATCATGAAAAAGAAAATTGTTGTTTTTGGTGGAGGAACTGGGTTATCCTATTTATTAAGCGGTTTAAAAGATTTTCCTGTTGAAATTACAGCAGTTATTACAGTATCCGATAATGGTCGTTCTACTGGCAAATTAAGAAAAGAATTTTCGATGCCTGCTATGGGTGATATCAGAAAAGTATTAAGTAATCTATCTGAACTTCCAGATGAAATTAAAGACATGATGGAATATCGCTTTGATACTTATAGTGATTTAGATGGACATCCACTAGGAAACTTAGTTTTGGCTGCTATGTTTCATAAAACAAAAAGTTTAAAAAAAAGTATTGCTTATTTAAGTAAATTATTAGATGTAAAACATCAAGTTTTACCATTATCTGAGGATAATCTTACTTTGATGGGAAAAACAATTGATGGAGAAATTATTGAAGGAGAAGATACATTATCCCATGCTCAAAAAAAGTATGAAAGAATTTTTTATAAAGAAGAACCTCATGTAACAAAAGAAGTTCTTACTGCTGTTGAAAAAGCAGATTTAATTATTTTTTCAATGGGAAGTCTCTATACTAGTATTCTTCCTCATCTATTATGCAAAGAGGTTGTAGAAGCAATTCAAAAATCTTCTAGTAAAGTGATGTATTTATGTAATGCAATGACTCAACCAGGAGAAACCGATAATTTTGGTGTAAGTGACCATATTGTGACTCTTGAAAAATATCTGGGAAAAGGCAGAATAGATGTTGTTGTTGCTAGTAATACGAAAATAGAAGAAAAAATTTTAAAAAAGTATGCAACAGAAGAACAAAAGGATCCTGTCCTAATTGATTATTCAAAATTAAAAAAGTTAAAGATAGAATTAATTGAAGATGATTTACTTACCACAGTAGATCACACAATACGCCATAATAGTTTAAAACTAAGCTCTATTATATTTTCTTACTTAATGAGGTGATAGAATGTCTTTTACAACAACAATTAAAGAAGAAATTTCTAGAATAAAAAATACTAGATTAGAAAGTATCTCAGAATTATCTGGTTTTTTACGTAATAATGGTACTTGTACTGATAGTAGTATCGATTTGGTTACTGAAAATGCAACCGTTGCTAAAAGAATTTATCAGTTAATGAAAGATTTGTATGATATTACTTGTGAAATTGAAAGTCGTAAAAATATGAATTTTAGTAAAAATAATTTATATTTAATTATGATAAATGAAAAAGTAGATTTTATTTTAAAAGATTTATCAATTGTCGATGAAAATGGTATTTTTTTAGAAACTCCAAGTCCCTATATTTTAGATTCTGAAGATGAAATTAGGGCTTACCTAAGAGGAGTTTTTTTAGCCAAGGGTAGTATCAATGATCCTAAGACTGCTCGATATCATATGGAATTATTAATTGATGAAAAAAAAGAGGCAGAGTTTTTATCTCAATTACTAAATGACTTTGATTTAAATAGTAGAGTGCTTTCTCGAGATAAAGGATATATGGTATATATTAAAGTAGCAGAAAAGATAGGGGATTTCTTACGAATTTTGAATGCTAATCAAGCAGTACTATATTATGAAGATATTCGTATTTATCGAGATCATAAAAATATGACGAATCGATTAAATAATTGTGAACAAGCCAATATCGATAAAATTATTGAAACTGCTACTAAACAAATTGAAGATATTGAGTATTTAAAAGAAAATTTAGCATTAGAATTGTTAGATGATAAAACGAAAGAAGTAATCGATTATCGCTTAAAATATCCGGAGGCATCTTTACTTGAGTTAAGTGAGATTATCAGTTATGAAACTGGTAAACCTATTACAAAGTCAGGATTAAATCATAGATTTCGTAAAATAAGAGAATTTGTTAGCAAAATGAAAGGAAAAATTTGATTTTTTTCTTTTTTTGTGGTATAATCAGCATACTGAAACAGAGGGGTGATTTTAATGGATTCACATGTAATTGAAGCTTTGCAAGAAATGGGTGTAGATCCATTGTTTATCATGCAAGAGGCTTTTTTGGGATATAAATATCGTAAAAGAGAAAAGAAATTAAATGATTTAGATAAGAGTCTTCCTACAAATCTTATTCGTATTTATTATGGATTGAATACGGATGATACTCATTTTAATACTTTAAAGAAAGCATTTGTTAAGAATTATATCCAAAGTGAGAGTGAATTAGAAGGTGTACAAATTAATAGTATTCATAGTGACGTAGAAATTCAAGGATTAAAGATCATGTATGAATATATCCATTCTGATGAAATAGATTATATGTTTAATATTTATACTTTAAAAGATTTACATAAAAAGTTATTTTCTTTAACAGAATTTCCAGAATGTGCTGGGGAATTCAGAACGATTGATGTTTATCTTCCTCATTCTGGAGTAGATTTATGTGACTGGAGTTATATTCGTACTAGATTAAATGAGTTAGATAAAGAGGTACTACAATTAGTAGAACTTGCTGCTATTATTAAAGAGAAAAAAGATATTAATTTATTATTTGAATATATTAAGAGATGCGTTATTTTAAAATGTAATATTATTCAAGTTCATCCATTTTTAGATGGAAATGGTAGAGTAACTAGAGGCTTTATTAATAAATTATTTGAGATGGTAGGATTACCTCCTATTTATATTAAAGCCACAGATCGATTCGAATATCAACATGCAATGAATTTGGCTATTAATGAGAAAAAATATGATTTTATTTTAAATTTATATCTTTATAAAATTTGTGATTCCATTGTGGAATTGGATATTAATGAACGTTTAAAATCTCAGAATGTCAAATCATCCAATGCAAAATCTTTAAAGAAAACAATAAGTTAGAGGACACCTCTTAAATAGAGGTGCCCTTATTGTTTTTCTATGATTTTATCTACTAGTCCATATTCTAATGCTTCTTTACTATCCATAAAGTTATCTCTTTCGGTATCTTTTTGGATGGTATCTATTTTTTGATTAGTGTTCTTTGCTAAAATTTGATTTAATTTATCTCTTAATTTGAGGATATGTTCTGCTGCAATTTTAATTTCTGTTGCCTGACCTTGTGCTCCTCCTAGTGGTTGATGAATCATTACTTCAGCATTTGGTAAAATATATCTTTTTTTCTTTTCTCCCGAAGAAAGGAGAAAAGCTGCCATACTAGCTGCCATTCCTAAACAAATAGTAGAAACATCACTTTTTACAAAATTCATGGTATCATAGATTGCCATACCAGCTGTAACAGAACCACCAGGAGAATTGATATACAAACTAATATCATCATGATTAATTGAATCTAAATAAAGAAGTTGTGCTACTACACTATTCGCAACCAAATCATCAATTTCACCACTTAATAAAATAATTCTATTTTTTAATAAACGAGAGAAAATATCATAACTTCTTTCTCCATTTGTTTCTTTATCTACTACCATTGGTATTAAACTCATTTTGATCACCTATATTTATCATAGTATTAAATTTCTCATTTTATACATTTATTGATTAGACAAAATGTGATACAATATCTTTGTAGGATAAAAGGTGATGAAATGCTTGAAAAATTAAAAGAAGCTTTAATACAAAAAACAAAAGAAAAACAGATAAATTTAGAAAATTTAGAAGTTAGGTTACAAAAGTTTCAAAAAAAGCTTTCTTCTTATGATTTTAGTTCTATCATGCAAGAAAGAAAGGAAATAGAAGAAGAACTAACCATTTTAAAAAGCAGTATCCTAAAACGAATATTTCAAAAAAGAAAACTCCAAACGTTAGAAAATACTTATCATAAACTCTCTAATCAATATATAGAAGAATTATCTACTGTGTTAGAAGAAGAAAAAGGATTGTTAGTAGACATCTCTTCTTTTTTTCAAAAAAATATTTCTTTTAAAGAAGAAATAAGACGAATTCAAAATGCAACTTCTATAGAAGAGTTAGGATTCACTCCAACCCAGAGAATAGAAGAACTTCAAAAGTATTTCCGTTATGAAGCCAAAACAACAATCCAAAAAGTGTTTCGTGATGTAGTTTTAGAAAATCCAAGGACGAAAGAAGATATCAAAAAAATGATGCAAATTTTATTTCAAACCAATTCTTCTGCTTTCGTTTTAGAAATGAAAAAAATTACATGGGAGGAACTAGAAAAACAATTAAAAGAGATTGGTATTCCTTTAGAAAAAGAGAAATTCTTTTTTTTAAACTCTTTTCTTTCCGACAGTGATACAGTATCTTTTGAAAATATAAAAATAACAGATGAATTAGATGCATATTATTGGAATGAAGTAGAAAAGGGAATGAAATACCTCAAAAAGTATCCAAAATCTTCTTTCATGATACCAGAATTAATGACCTTAAGTGTTTTAGTATCAATTACGAAAAGGAATCGAAAGAATAAAGGGGAATGATTATGAATGGAATTAAAGTAACAATCAATCATCAAATAGTGGAAGTAACAAGAGGAATTACATTAGAAGAATTATCGAAAAATTATCAATCTGATTTTCAATATGAAATCATTGTAGCAAAAGTAGATGGGATTTATAAAGAATTAACAGAAACCATTCAGAAAGACTGTACGGTTGAGTTTTTTGACTTAACAAATCGTGGTGCCAATGCGATTTACTTGAACGGACTTGTTTATTTGATGATTTATGCTTTTCAATTATTATTTGGAAAAAATCAAAATTTGTATGTGAATCATTCTTTGGATAAGGGATTATATATAGAGACAACCTTAAACTTAACAGAAGAAGATATTCAGAAATTAGCAGAGAAAATGAAAGAAGTATCAAATTTAGCTTACCCAATAAATCGTGTTACGGTATCTAGATTAGATGCGATTGATTATTTTAAAGGAATAGGAGATTACCCTAAATCTGAAATTATGAAATATATTTCTTCTACCCATTTAACTCTTTATCGTTTGGGAGATCATTATAATTATTTTTATAGTTTGATGCCAATCAATACAAAAGTATTATCTCATTTTGAATTAACTTACTTAAATGAAAAGGGATTTGTGTTAAGATTTCCAACGATTTATATGAAAGATGGAATTAAACCTTATGAACATCGTAATAATGTATTTACTTTATTTAAAGAATCAAGAGAATGGGCAGAAAGATTACATTTAAAGAATGTAGTAGATTTAAATAAAAGAGTATCCGATAGTAATATTGAAGAGTTGATTCAAATGGATGAAATGATGAAAAATCATGGATTAATGGAACTTGCTAAGAAAATTATTGAAAAGAAAGAGGCAAAAGTAGTATTATTAGCGGGACCTTCTTCTACGGGAAAAACAACAACAACGAATAAATTGAAGTTATCTTTAAAAAGTTTAGGGAAAAATCCGAAAATGTTATCGATGGATGATTTCTTCTTAGATAGAAATGATACTCCAGTAGATGAAGAAGGAAATTATGATTTTGAAAGATTAGAAGCAATTGATTTAAATTTGTTTGAAGAGACGATTGAAAAACTTTTAAAAATGGAAGAAACAAAAATTCCTACGTTTAACTTTGTGTTAGGAGAAAAAGAATGGAAAGATACGATGCAATTAGAAGAGGGGGATATCTTATTAATTGAAGGAATCCATGCTTTAAATCCTAAGGTGTTAGAGCATATTCCAAGAGAAAAAAAGATTACCATTTATTTATCTGCTTTAACAGAACTAAATATTGATAATCATGTTAGGGTTTCTACAACAGATAATCGTTTATTACGTAGGATTGTGAGAGATAATAGAACACGTGGAAATCAGGTAGAAGAAACTTTAAAGAGTTGGGCAAAGGTAAGAGAAGGGGAAGAAAAATATATATTTCCATATCAAGATGAAGCAGATTTTACTTTTAATACGGCTATGATTTATGAACTTGGGGTATTAAAAACCTTTGTAGAGCCATTATTATATTCTGTAGAACCTAAATCTCCTTACTATAATGAAGCATTACGTTTAATTAATTTTTTAAATTTGTTCTTACCAATCCCATCCGAAAGTATTCCAGATGATTCTATTTTAAGAGAATTTATTGGGGGAGGATGTTTTAAAATTTAAAAAGATATTCACAAAAACTGTGGATATCTTTTTTTAAGAATCCTCTTCCATAATTTTTACTAAATTAGAGGTGACAATAAAGATATCCTCCATTTGCTCTTTTAGTACCTCTTTTGCTTCATTCATATCTTCTTTACTAGAAATACCATCTAACATAATATAAATATGATTATTCATTTTTTTCATCATATCTTGTTGACAGCTTGTTAGCGGTAAAGAATTCATACAGACTGTATAAAAATCTAGATTTAAATTCCAAAAGTATTTATCTGGAGTCGTAATTCTAGCTCCACTTCTAATCGATGTTAGTTTTTCTTTGGCTAGCAATACTAATTCTTTATTAGCACTTTGGATATAAACATTATCATTGGGGTATTCACTTACTAACTCTTTTACTTTTTCAATTAAGACGGTATTATTTTGACCAAGATTTTCTACATTTAAAACTAAGAGTTTTGTAGTATTAGAAAAAACATCTAATACTTGTTTTAAGGTAATAAAATTGTGCTTTTGTACTTTACTTCCTAAATTATATTTTGCTAAATCGGTTGTTGTTAAATCTGCAATAGAATGTTTTGGATGATTTAAATAACTATCATAGCGATAGACAATAATTTCTCCATCTTTACTCATATTTAAATTTAATAAAACACCATCAATATAACTGGTATAAGTAGCAAGTTTAATTGCATCTAAGGTATCTTCTGGAGTATATTTACTACTAAGACCATTTTTTATAATAAATTTCATAGTCCACCTCGTAATAATCTTATGAATAAACTGTAAAGTTTAGTATAAATATATTGAAGGAAGTTGGGAAAAACTATATAATGAAAATAGGAGATGAAGATATGAAAGTAGCAATTAATGGATTTGGTAGAATTGGAAGATTAGCTTTTCGACAAATGTTTCAAAAAGAAGGAATTGAAATTGTAGCTATTAACGATTTAACTTCTCCCGAAATGTTAGCTTATTTATTAAAGTATGATTCTGCTCAAAAAAAATATGAATTAGCAGATACGATTCATTATACAGAAAATTCTATTATGGTAAATCAAGAAGAAATTCCAATCTATAAAGAAGAAGATCCTAGTAATTTACCTTGGAAGGAATTAGGAGTCGATGTGGTATTAGAATGTACCGGATTTTTTACCAGTCGTGAAAAATCAATGAAACATATTGAAGCAGGAGCAAAGAAAGTAATCATTTCAGCTCCAGCAGGAAATGATGTCAAAACGATTGTTTATGGAGTCAATGAAGATACTTTAACGAAAGATGATGTCATTATTTCTGCAGCTTCTTGTACTACTAACTGCCTCGCTCCTATGGCAAAAGTATTAAATGATTATGCCAAGATTGAATCTGGTATTATGACTACCATTCATGCTTATACAGGAGATCAGATGTTATTAGATGGACCACACCGCAAAGGAAATTTAAGAAGAGCAAGAGCAGCAGCCATTAATATTGTTCCAAATTCAACGGGCGCAGCCAAAGCAATTGGTTTAGTGATTCCAGAATTAGATGGAAAGTTAATTGGTAGTGCCGAAAGAGTTCCTGTTCCAGATGGTTCTCTAACGATTCTGGATGCTGTTGTGGAAAAGACTGTTACCAAAGAAGAAATCAATGCCGTGATGAAGGAAAAGGAAAGTACTTCTTTTGGTTATACAGAAGAAGATATTGTATCGAGTGATATTGTGGGAGATACTCATGGTGCAGTATTTGATGCTACACAAACAAAAGTAAATGCTTTAAAAGATGGAAAAAGCTTTGTACAAGTGGTAGCTTGGTATGATAATGAAAACTCTTATACTTCTCAAATGGTAAGAGTAGCTACATACTTAATGAAATTTTTATAAAATTTTTTGAAAAACTTATCTTTTTCATGAAGATTCACAGTAATAGATAGAATTTTTGATTTTCCTGTTGGAAATTTCTAAAATTCTATCTATTTTTGGTTCTGAATTCTCTAAATTCCTCATTTTACAACTTTTCTCTTTTCTGTTACAGTGTATTCATTCGTACGAAAAAAGGATTAGGAGGAAATTGATTGAAAACCAAAAGAAAGAAATTAGAAACGATTAATTTATTGAATGATGCTATGTTTAAAGCTTTGTTTCGTAGTATAGAAGCAAGAGAAATGGTAGCAGCTTTTTTAAGTCATATTACAGGAATTGATGAAGAATTATTAAAGAATGCAGATTATCAAGGAGGAGAAATTCCTAAAAAGAGACTTTATGAGAAAGGAAAAACAGCAGATATTATTATTAAGATAGAAAATCATAATATGATTATTCTAGAAATGAATCAATATCCAACGGATACTATTTTTGATAAAAATGCCAGTTACGCCTTTTCTGTTCTTTCAGAATCTATTCCGATTCGAACTGAAAAGTATCCTTTTATATTTTTAATTAACTTAGATCACTTTAATCGTTTCCATACGAAGGAACCCATCTTACATTTTTTATTAAGAGATGAAGAAGGACATATTGAGACAAGAATTTATCAATCTTATCACTTAATTCTTGAAAATATAGTTAACAAAAAGTATAATAAAGATGAAGTAATTAAGAAGACGGTAGAGTTATTGTTGAAGAAGACCATAGAAGAGATGGAAAAAGAATATCAAGGAGATGAGATGTATATGGCGGCAATTAGGAGAGTAGAAGATTTAAGTAGTGATCCTAGATTTGTAGGATACTATGATATTGAGGAAGCGAATAGACAAGCAAAAATAGAATTTGAACAAACTGGATTTCGAAAAGGAAAAGAGATTGGACATGAGCTTGGAATGAAAGAAGGACATGAGCTTGGAGTCAAAAAAGGACATGAGCTTGGAATGAAGGAAGGACGTGAACTAGAACGTGAGGAAGCAATAGAAAAAATTTCTAGAAAGACAGGATATACAGAAGAAGAAATTAGGAAAATGCTTCGTTAATCAAGGAGATGAAATGTATATGGCAGCAATTAGAAGAGTAGAAGATTTAAGTAGTGATCCTAGATTTGTAGGATACTATGATATAGAAGAAGCAAATAGACAAGCAAGAATCGAGTTTGAAGAAACGGGATTTCGAAAAGGAAAAGAGATTGGACATGAACTTGGAGTAAAAGAAGGACATGAGCTTGGAGTCAAAAAAGGACAAGAGGAAGCAATAGAAAAAATTTCTAGAAAGACAGGATATACGAAAGAGGAAATTAGAAAAATGATAAATGAAAAGTAGAAGTAAAGCAATAAAAAAAGAAAATCGTATTTATTTTGGATACATAATTCTTTTCTTTTTTGATGTAAAAAAATCTTGAAAAAAAGTTACTTGTGGTGTATTATATAGATACGAAAGGAGAGCTAACTATTCATATTGAAATAGCTAGCTCTTTTCTTTAGGAGGAAAGAAATTGGCACAATATTTTGATAATGTAGATTTAAAAAGTGAAATTAGGAAGTTTTCGACTTCAGTTTTAGGAAAAGACTTTTCTTTTTTTACAGACAATGGAGTTTTTTGCAAAGAACATTTGGATTTTGGTACTAGACTCCTTTTGGAAAATATTCCTTGGGAAGAAGTAAAAGGAAAAATTTTAGATGTTGGTTGTGGTTACGGTCCTATTGGAATTATTGCTTCTAAAATCACAGGACAAGCTCAAGCTGTTACAATGTGTGATGTAAATAAAAGGGCTCTTCATTTGGCAGAGAGAAATATTTCCGAAAATCAAACAGAAGGTATCGTTTTAGAAAGTAATTGTTATGAAAATATTTTTGATACATTTGATACGATTATTACCAATCCACCGATTCGGGCTGGAAAAAAAGTAGTTTATGAAATTTTATTGGGAGCAAAGAAACATCTTACTTCTTTGGGAACTCTATTTTTAGTCATTCATAAAGATCAAGGTGCGAAAAGTGTACTAAAAGAACTAGAAAAGGAATATCATGTAGAAGTTTTGAAAAAAAATAAAGGTTTTTTTGTGATAAAGTGTAAAATTCGTTGACTTGTTGCTGATTTTGTGCTAATAATATAAATTGGCAACGTATTATTTTTATATAAATATGTTCTTTGATTATTAGGTATAGGGGTGAATTTTAGTGGCATATAAGACAATTAAATGTGGTGACCATCGTACAAGAACGAGTTTTTCTAGAATTAGAAATACTTATGAATTAAAGGATTTACTAGAAATCCAAACAAAATCATACCAAGAATTTATTACCAATGGTATTAAAGAGGTATTTGAGGACTTATTCCCCGTAGAAAATTTTTCTGGAACTCTATCTCTAGAATTTGGCGATTATCATTTTGATGAACCAAGATTTTCTATAAAAGAATGCAAGGACAGAGAAACAACTTATTCTGCTCCACTGAAGGTTGATGTAAGATTATTCAATCATGAAACTGGAGAAGTAAAAGAGCAAGAAATATTCTTAGGTGATATGCCTATTATGACAGATAGTGGAACGTTCATTATTAATGGTGCAGAACGTGTTATCGTTAGTCAATTAGTGCGTTCTCCAAGTGTATATTTTAATCGTGAGATTGATAAAAATGGTAGAGAATTAATCACTTCACAAATTATTCCTACACGTGGTACATGGCTTGAATATGAAACAGATGCAAGAGATGTATTATATGTAAGAATTGATCGTACTAGAAAAGTAACGTTAACAACTTTGCTACGTGCTTTTGGTTTGTCTAGTGATGATGATATTCGTAATATGTTTGGTAAGAACCAATATATTGAAAATACGATCTTAAAAGACTCTACTAGAAATACAGATGAAGCATTAATTGAAATTTATGAAAAATTAAGACCAGGTGAACCAGCTACTTTGGATTCTTCTAAAAACCAAATTATTACTAGATTCTTTGATGAATTCCGTTATGATCTAGCAAAAGTTGGTCGTTATAAATTTAATCGTAAATTAAATGTGGTAGATCGTTTATTAAATCAAACGTTAGCAGAAGATATTAAAGTAGGAAAAGAAGTCGTAATTGAAAAAGGAACATTGATTACGAAAGAGGTTTTAGATCAATTAAAACCCCTTTTAGAAGATGGTTATGGAGTAAGAGAAGCAAAGATTAATGAAGAATTAGATGGTTATAAATTAATTCAAGAAATTTCTATTTATAATCCAAATAATAAGAAAGAAAAACTAACAATAATTGGAAATGATCAAACTCTAGATGTAAAGAGATTAACCATTTCTGATGTTTATGCTTCTGTATCTTATTATCTATGCTTATTAAATGGAATTGGAAATTATGATGAAATTGACCATTTAGGAAATCGTCGTATTCGTCAAGTAGGAGAACTACTACAAAATCAATTTAGAATTGGTGTTAGTCGTATGGAAAGAGTCATTCGTGAAAGAATGACTACCCAAGAAATGGAAGAAGTAACTCCTAAAACATTAATTAATATTAGACCAGTAACTGCTGCTATGAAAGAGTTCTTTGGTTCTAGCCAATTATCTCAATTTATGGACCAAATTAACCCAATTAGTGAGCTTACTAACAAACGTCGTTTATCTGCTTTAGGACCAGGTGGACTTTCTCGTGATAGAGCTGGAATGGAAGTTCGTGATGTTAATCCTTCTCACTATGGTAGAATTTGTCCAATTGAATCTCCTGAAGGTGCAAACATTGGATTAATTACCTCTTTAGCAAGTTATGCAAAAGTAGATGAATATGGATTTATTATGACTCCATACCGTAAAGTAGAAAAGTGTAAGATTACGAATCAAGTTGATTATTTAACGGCTGATGAGGAAAATGATGTTATTATTTCTCAATCTACTGTTACAACAGACGAGAATAATATGATGATAGATACTCAAGTTTCTGCTCGTTTTAGAGGGGATACGATTTTAGTAAAACCAGAACAAGTAGATTACATTGATGTATCTCCACAACAAGTTGTTGCTGTTACGACAAGTTGTATCCCATTCTTGGAACACGATGATGCAACTCGTGCTTTGATGGGAGCTAATATGCAACGTCAGTCTGTACCATTATTAAAAGCAGAAGCTCCAATTGTTGGAACAGGAGTAGAATATATTGCTGCACGTGACTCAGGTGCTGCTATTCTTGCTAAAGCAGATGGAATTGTGGAATATGTGGATGCAAAACAAATTGTGATTAAAAATAAGACTGGAAAAGATACTTATTATTTAGCAAACTTTGAAGAATCTAACCAAGATTCTTGCTATCATCATAGACCAATTGTTCAAGTTGGTGATCAAGTAGAACGTGGACATGTTATTGCGGATGGACCTAGTATGGATCAAGGTGAATTAGCATTAGGAAAGAATGTAGTAGTAGCATTCATGACCTTTGATGGATATAACTACGAGGATGCTGTTATCTTAAACGAAAAATTAGTAAGAGATGATGTTTATACTTCTATCCATATTGAAGATTATCAAATGCAATGTCGTGAAACAAAATTAGGACCTGAAGAAATTACAAGAGACATTCCAAATGTTGGTGATGATGCTCGTAAGAATCTAGATGAAAATGGTATTGTTATCATTGGTACAGAAGTAAAAGAAGGAGATATTCTTGTTGGAAAAGTTACTCCAAAAGGAATGGCTGAACTTACTTCAGAAGAAAAATTATTGCATGCCATTTTTGGTGAAAAAACTCGTGAAGTAAGAGATACCTCTTTACGTGTACCACATGGTGGAGAAGGAATTGTTCATGATGTTAAAATCTACTCTAGAAAAGATAACGATGAATTACCTGCTGGAGTTAGTAAAGTCATTCGTGTTTATATTGCCCAAAAGAGAAAGATTCAAATTGGAGATAAAATGGCTGGACGTCATGGAAATAAAGGTGTTATTTCGTTGATTCTTCCTAGTGAAGATATGCCATATTTACCAGATGGAACACCTGTTGATATTATGTTAAATCCACAGGGTGTACCTTCTCGTATGAACTTAGGACAAATCCTAGAATTACACTTAGGTATGGCTGCTAAACTTTTAAATATTCATGTAGCTACTCCAGTATTTGATGGTGCGAAACCAGAAGATATTGCTGCTATGATGAAAAAGGCTGGAATGGCAGAAGATGGAAAAACAATTCTATACAATGGACGTACAGGTGAACCATTCGATAATAGAATCGCTGTAGGTGTAATGTATATGATTAAACTACACCACATGGTCGATGATAAACTTCATGCCCGTTCTACTGGACCTTACTCTTTAGTAACACAACAACCATTGGGAGGAAAAGCCCAATTTGGAGGACAGAGATTTGGGGAAATGGAAGTTTGGGCACTAGAAGCTTATGGTGCTGCTCATACCTTACAAGAAATTATTACCTATAAGTCAGATGATGTATTAGGACGTGTGAAAGTATATGAATCGATTGTTAAAGGGGAAGAGATTAACCAAGCTGGTATGCCAGAATCTTTCCGAGTATTAATGAAAGAATTCCAAGCTTTAGGATTAAATATCACCATCATTGATGATGAAGGAAATGAACTAGATTTGAAACAAATTGAACAAGAAGAATATCAAGATGATTTTAATCCAAATGAAAATGAATTGGATGCTCCATTAATTCCTAATTCTTCTGAAGAAGATACATCGTATGAAGAAGATAGCGAATTCAATGAGGAAGAAGAAGATGACGATTTTGATATGGAATTTGATGAAAGTATGACAGATGATGAATTTATGGAAGGGGATGAATAAATATGATAGCAGTAGATAAATTTGAAGCCTTAAAAATAGGTATTGCATCTCCTGAAAAAATACGTGAATGGAGTTATGGTGAAGTAAAAAAACCTGAAACCATTAACTATCGTACCTTAAGACCAGAACGTGATGGATTATTCTGTGAAAAGATTTTTGGACCTACCAAAGACTTTGAATGTGCTTGTGGAAAATATAAACGAGTACGTTATAAAAATATTGTTTGTGATCGTTGTGGGGTAGAAGTAACTCGTAGTAAAGTAAGACGTGAGAGAATGGGGCATATTGAACTTGCTTCTCCTGTTTCTCATATCTGGTTCTTTAAGGGAGTTCCTTCTCGTATGGGACTTGTCTTAGATATGAGTCCAAGAGATTTGGAAGAAGTATTATACTTTGTTAGTTATGTTGTTATTGATAAAGGAAATACTCCTCTTGAAAATAAACAAACTTTATCTGAAAAAGAATATCGTGCTTATTATGAAAAATACGGAAATACTTTCAAAGTAGGAATGGGTGCAGAAGCAATTAAAGAACTACTAAAGAAAGTAGATTTAGAAAAAGAATTAGCAGAAATTACCAAAGAATTAGAAGATGCACAAGGACAAAAGAGAACTCGTTTATTAAAACGTGTTGATGTACTAGATGCTTTCTATAAATCTGGAAATAAACCAGAATGGATGATTATGGATTGTATTCCAGTGATTCCACCAGAATTAAGACCAATGATTCAACTAGATGGTGGTAGATTTGCTACTAGTGATTTAAATGATTTATATCGTCGTGTGATTAACCGTAACAACCGTTTAAAGAAATTAATTGATTTAGGTGCTCCAAGTATCATTATTCAAAATGAAAAACGTATGTTACAGGAAGCAGTAGATGCTTTATTTGATAATGGACGTCGTGGAAGAAGTGTTACGGGTGCTGGAAATAGAGCTTTAAAATCTCTATCTAGTATGTTAAAGGGAAAACAAGGACGTTTCCGTCAAAACTTACTTGGAAAACGTGTAGATTATTCTGGACGTAGCGTTATCGTTGTTGGACCTTCTTTAAAGATGTATCAATGTGGTATTCCAAAAGAAATGGCCTTAGAGTTATTCAAACCACATGTAATTCATGGATTAGTTAGTAAAGATATTGCTCATAATATCAAAGCTGCGAAACGATTAATTGAAAATCAAGATCCTGTCGTTTGGGATATTGTGGAAGAAGTCATCAAAGAACATCCTGTATTATTAAATCGTGCTCCAACGTTACATAGACTTGGTATTCAAGCATTTGAACCAGTACTAATTGGAGGAAAAGCAATTCGTTTGCATCCACTTGTTTGTACAGCATTTAATGCAGACTTTGATGGAGACCAGATGGCAGTTCACGTACCATTATCAGAAGAAGCACAAGCAGAAGCTAGACTTTTGATGCTAGGTGCAAATAATATCTTACATCCGAAATCAGGAGATCCTATCGTTACACCAAGTCAGGATATGGTTTTAGGAAATTATTATATTACGATGGAAAAAGCTGGACTTCCAGATGAAGGAAGACTTTTCAAAAATACGAATGAAGCATTAATGGCTTATGAAAGAAGAGAAATTACCCTTCATACAAGAATTGTAGTACCAGTAGATTCTTTCAAATATAAATTATTTACCGAAGAACAACATGGAAAATATCTAGTAACGACAGTAGGTAAAATTAAATTTAATGAGATTTTACCAGATTCCTTCCCATATATTAATGAACCAACCGATGATAATATTCAAAATATTACTCCAAATAAATATTTTATTGAAATGGGAAAAAATATCAAAGAAGAAGTAGCAAAGATGCCTTTGGTAAAACCATTTGCTAAGGGAGTACTAGAAAAAGTAATTGCTCAAATTTTTAAACGTTATAAAACTACAGAAACCTCTATCATGCTTGATAAACTAAAAGATTTAGGATTTAAATATTCTACTGTTGCAGGAATTACAGTATCTATGCATGATGTTGTAAGTAGTGATAAAAAACCTGAGATTGTAGCAGAGGCACAAAAGATTGTTGATAATATTAATAAACAATATAAACGTGGTTTAATTACAGATCAAGAAAGATATGAGAAAGTAGTTGAAACATGGAATAATGCCAAAGATAAAGTACAAGAAGAACTTCAAGAGAAAGCAGATGCTGATATGGATAATCCAATCTTCATGATGATGCATTCGAAAGCACGTGGTAATATCTCTAACTTTACACAGGTTGCAGGTATGCGTGGATTGATGGCAAAACCAAATGGAGAAAGTGTTGAAATTCCAGTATTATCTTCCTTTAAAGAAGGACTATCTGTATCTGAATTCTTCTTAAGTACCCATGGCGCTCGTAAAGGTAGTGCTGATACTGCATTAAAGACTGCAGACTCTGGATATTTAACTCGTCGTTTAGTTGATGTAAGTCATGATATTATCGTTCGTGAAGAAGATTGTGGAACAGATAGTGGTGTCGTAGTTCGTGCCTTTATCAATGATAAAACAGGTTCTGTTATTGAATCCTTAAGAGATAGAATTGTAGGAAGATTTACCAATAAGAAAGTCATTCATCCTAAAACAAAAGAAGTCATTTGTGATAAATTAACCTTTATTACCGATCAATTAGCCGATAAAATTATTGATGCTGGTGTAGAAGAAGTAGAAATTCGTACCATTTTAACTTGTGCTACTCATAATGGAGTATGTCAAAAATGTTATGGTCGTAACTTAGCAACAGGTAACCTAGTAGAAGTTGGAGAAGCCATCGGAGTTATGGCAGCTCAATCTATTGGTGAACCTGGTACACAGTTAACCATGAGAACATTCCATACTGGTGGAGTTGCTGGTGGAGAAGATATTACACAAGGTCTTCCTCGTGTTCAAGAATTATTCGAAGCTCGTATTCCAAAAGGAAAAGCTACCATTGCTGAGATTGATGGAAAAGTAACAAAGATTGAAGAAGATCATGGTAAATTTAGAATTTCTATTAAAAATGACGTCGAAACGAAAGAACATGTTACCAACTATGGTGCAAAACTTCGTGTAGAAAAAGGTAGTCAAGTAGTAGCCGGTGAAAAATTAACAGAAGGGGCAATTAGTCCAAAAGAGTTACTTGCTGTTACCGATCCACTTACAACACAAGAATATATCTTAAAAGAAGTTCAAAATACTTACCGTAGTCAAGGTGTTGATATTTCTGATAAACATATTGAAGTAATTGCTAGCAAGATGATTAGTAAGATTCGTATTGTAGAGGGTGGAGGAACTAGATTCTTACCTGGTGCTTTAGTCGACTTTAAAGCATTTACGGATGCTAATAAAGAAGCAATTATCTCGAATAAGAAACCTGCTAGTGGTAGACCAGTTTTACTTGGTATTACCAAAGCTTCTCTTGAAATTGAATCATTCTTATCAGCAGCAAGTTTCCAAGAAACAACCCGTGTATTAACAGATGCTGCAATTCGTGGTAAAGTAGATCATCTACAAGGATTAAAAGAAAACGTTATTATTGGTAAATTAATTCCGGCTGGAACAGGAGCTAAAATTTATCGTAATGTAGATTTTGATTTAGCTAGTCAGTTTGTAGATGAAGAACCATTAGAAACGTTAGAAGAAGAGTTTATGTAAGCTCTTCTTTTTTTAAATCTAAAACATGTAATTTTTATTTTAAAATAGAATTATTTTCAATTGCAGAAAAAAAGAGTAAATTAGTTTAAAAAAGAAAACTTTATAAAAATTAAGAATAAAAAAGGTCATAAAGTTTTTTT
>CANRPT010000014.1 GCA_947632565.1 uncultured Bacilli bacterium
AGTGCATTTTCTTTTAAAAATACACTTTTTTTACTCAATTGCACTTATATGTGCACTTTACTTAAAATGTAACGATTTTTTTATTTGGTAGTTTTCTTTCTTTCTTCTATTGTTTTTCTTTTTTTACTTTTTGAAATGTAACATGATGCATGATAAAATCAGGATTCTTTGTTTCTTGAATTTTCTTTCTATTTGCTAAAATCTGTTTTTGTTCCTCTTGGGTTATTACTTTTTGTTGATTTGTTTTGGAAAAAGGATAGCTCATATCTTCTCCTATTTGTTTTAAGTATCCTAGTTTTAGATGCATTAAATATAATAAGTATGAGGTATCTTCTTTTAAATCTGCTTCTATATAATCATATTTGTCTACTAAATCATAAACTGCTTTCATCATTTCTTGATTTTGTTTTGATTTTTCATCTGGTAATTCTGGTTCTTTTTTGGCTAAATCCGAAATATAAATAGAGTTATCATCTCTTTCTTCATAGACTAGATACCAATCTTCTCCTAAATAGATATGATAGTCTGTAAAGTCTTCTCTTGTACTTTCTTCATAATTTCTTAATTTCTGATCATAAATATTTTCTTCCATTTCTGTAATCTTTTGAATCGTATAATCTCTAATTCCTTCTTGTTTTTCGAAAACTACTCTTCTTTCATCTCGATAAATTGGTACTAATGGTTCTATCTTTTCTACCGATAAATCTTCCATACTTCCTGCTATAATATACTGTTTTTCATTACTATCTGAATAAGCACTACGTCTTCTATTAAACCATGGTCTAGTCTCATTATAATTGACTGGTTGAAAATTTTCTAGGGTATATTTTTTCTTTCCTACAAAGTGTTTCTCATTTACTTGAATCGATTTTGTATAATATTTTTCTAAATCTAAATCACTATTTCCAGCTCCTACTGTTACTAAACGAATTACTTCTCTATTTTCTAATTCTCTTAGTTCTTCTAATTGTTTTTCTTTTTCTCCAGATAATGATTTCTCAATCGCCTTTTTTCTGGTTAAGATGTACTTTTCTACTTCTTCTTTACTTCTTTCAACTAGATATTTTCCATCTTCCTCAAGTACTTTTGCTACTGCTTCTTGTAACCTACTTGGACTATTTTTAAAATAAGAAGTTCCTTCTATATTATCATGACAATAAACATTATTATTTTGCCAATCCCAGGATTCTGTTAATAAAATCCATTCTCCATTCTGAAGTACTTTGACTTCAAAAATTCCTCCATCTTCACTATTTATAGCATGAGCCATACAGTTATGTCCGATTCCTCCATAAACTTGACAGCAATTCGTATAATTAATTTCTCCTGCTAACATCGCATCCACAGAATCTTTTCTTAGTAGTTCCCCTTTTAACGTATAACCATTAATTTCATAAATTCTACTTCTGGTTACTAAAGAAAACAATTTTCTTACATCATTTCTTGCAAAGGTTTCTTCATAATAACGATAGGCTTCTTGACTATTGACTCCTGCTTTTTTCACTTCTTGTGCTAATTCATAATTTCCTCTCTGATAATCAAAAGAAATATTTTTTACATAATCCATTGCTTGTTTTAAACTGACTTTTTCTGTTCCAGATTGATACAAATAATGTTTTTTCATCTTTTCAAAATTAGCTTGGATATTTTTTAGATTAGACTGTACTTCTTCATTCTTTAAAATAAAATCTAAATTTTCTTGAAAGAATAAGAAGAAATCTTCATAGAAAGAACCCTTACATCCATCAAACATTCGATGCAAACTTCTACGATTTACTTGTCCATCAAACGCAATTTGAAATAATTTTCGTTCCATCTCACCGTTATTTTGTTTCAAGCGATATTCTTTTCTTTTTTGGGGAATATAATTTTCCTTCACAAAATCATTTAATCTTTTTCCATAAGTTCCTGATATTTTTTTGATATGCTTTACCGTTGATTCTAATAGTTCCTCATTTAAATATAATTTGTATTCTTCCGGAATTTCTATATTCTCTTTCAAACAATAATAATTGGTTTCTTTTGGTTCCAAAAAGGAATTCCATTGTCCTCTACCTAAATCCATCATAAGTTTATACTGAAATGAAGTGAAGGACTTTTCTTGCAAGAAATCGAAAAAGAAAGAAATTCGTTCTTGTTGTCTTTCATCTTTTTCAAATAAGCCAAATACTTCTATCATTTCACAAAATGCTTCTATCATATCGATATCATCTGTCCAGGAAAAAGCATTTTTGATTTGATTCCAAGTAGAAAGAGAAAATTTTTCAGTTAGTTCTAAACTCATGCTATCAAATAATCTCTGATCTATATCATATTCTCTTCTCATCTTATAAAATAAATTTCGAAATTTTAAAATAGCATTTGGACGATAAAGGGAATCACTATCCAAAAAAGTTTTTATAAAGATACTACTTTCTTCAAAGTCTTCTGGAGAACGATACTTTTCTTTTAAAATAGAATTTGCATAAAAATATATGTAGAGATTTGCAATTTCTGTTGTAGAAAGTTCTTCTACTTTCAAACTTCCCCATGGCGTATCAAGTTCTTGAATAGGACAATTCTCAAAAGCATATAAACCTATATTCGCAATACTTTCTGGCATCATTATAGATGTTAATGATTGGCAATTCTCAAAAGCGGATTTTCTTATACTAACAACACCTTTTGGAATTACGATTGACGTTAATGAACGACACTTTTCAAAAGCGGATTTTCCTATACTGGTTACATTTTCTGGAATCGTTATGGAGGTTAAGGAAAGACAACCACAAAAAGCATATGCTCCTATCTGGGTAACACCATCTGGAATCGTTATTGTAGTTAAGGATTGGCAATTTAGAAAAACAAAATTTTCTATCCTAGTAACTCCTTCTGGAATCACTATTGACGTTAATAAAAAGCAATTTTCAAAAGCAGCATGTCCTATACTAGTAACATTTTCTGGTATTACTATCGACGTTAAAAAATGGCAACGCCCGAAAGCACCTTCTCCTATACTAGTAACACGTTCTGGAATCGTTATTGACTTTAAGGAATCACAACCATAAAAAGCACGATTTCCTATACCGGTAACTTCATCTGGAATCAGAAAAGTACCATTCACAATATCTTGATCTGTTACTGCTATTAATTTCCCATCTATCACTTTCATAAAATACCCCCAAGTTTTAGACAATATAATAACATATTTTTTTCTTTTCCACAAATTTTTTCAAAAGAAAAAGGAAAACGATGTTTCCTTATTTCAATATTAGAAAAAGAATTACTGCTACTAAAATTATTAACAACAATACTATGATCATAAAGCTAGCAGTATTTCCAAACCCTTTATTCATCATATTTAAAAGATTAATTTTAAACATATCTTTTTCTTTATTCGTTTTGGAAACCATTACTCCTTTATAAGCTTTTAATTCTGTACGATGTCCCTCTTCTAAGATTCCTTCTGGTGTAATATTGGTTAATAAAATTACTTTTTTATCCTGATGTACTGTATAGTGAAGGGTGATCACTCCATGCACTTTTGCAAACATATTATCTGTAGGTAATGGTAATTCATATAGGATACTACCATCTTGATTTTCTCCTACTTTAGTTCCTAAAAACTCTCCTGATTTTAGTTTAGGATAATATTCAAAAGTAAGCTTTTTAAAAGCCAACATATTATACTTACGTACTGTTCTTTCTTTTACCCTAAATTCATTTTCATTCAGATATTCAAACACATAATTATCTTTCATGTAAATCCTCTCCTATTATGTCTATCTAATTTTATTAAACCTTCTTTTCCATCAAAAAGTCAATAAAATTACCTTCTTTTTTACAAATTTTACTCTATTTTACTTTTTTATGGAAAAAAATACTTTTAATAGGAAACCACCAAATAATAAGTAAAGAATAGATATCAAACGATTAGTAGGTTGAATTTTCATTCCTATAAATACCAAAACCATCACCATTCCAAGAGATAAAAGAACTATATTTAAAATTTTTCGAATCATTTTTTCTTCATTTAACTGATATTTTTTTCCAATCCAGTGAAAAGATAAGTAACTACTAATACCATATCCTAATGCTGTTGCGATGAAAGCTCCATCACAGGCTAAAAAACCTAAACGTGTCATTGTTGTAAAAAGAGGAATTGTTAAAATCATTTTAATCAAAAATCCTAAAAATTGAAATTGTATGATTTTCTTTTTCTCTTGCGCCAAAAGAAGAATACTACCAAAGAAAGAAAGGATAGAAAGAAATAATACTAATATCTGAAAAGTGCTAATTTCTATTAAAGTATGATGATTCTCATACAACACTATTATAATTTGATTCATCACTGCTATTAAAAATAACATAACAGGGATGAAAACAGATATCATTTTTTCCAAAAAATTCTGTAATTTTGTTTTTCCTTTTTCAAAAGAATATTCCAAAAAAGAAAATTGATTTTTTTGGAAAAAATAGATTCCTAGCATAGATAATATTCCTAATATTAATCCAAATCCCCAGAAAGATATTGTGGTAAAAATAGTTTCTATTTCTTGTATGGAATCAGAAAACTTTTTAGGTAAAAATTCTATAATGAAAAAATAATCCGTTATCAAATATAAAATAGGAAAAATGATGAAAAGCAAATAGGAAATGCTTTCACTTTTAAAATCCTGTTT
This sequence comes from uncultured Bacilli bacterium, assembly GCA_947632565.1. Classification (GTDB taxonomy): domain Bacteria; phylum Bacillota_I; class Bacilli_A; order RF39; family UBA660; genus Alloscybalousia. The sequence goes on from CANRPT010000014.1 coordinate 4,662, forward strand.
TAATTTTTGATCTGAAATTAGAGTGTAATCTACCTTTAATGTCTCTTTTTCAAATTCTTTTTTCTTAACCTTGCTGAAATAAAATAAATAGAAAAAAGAAAAAAAAGAACTGAAAGCCATTACAAAAACTATCATTTTAGCTGTTTCGATATCAGACCATTTCTTAAGTTGAAAAAAGAAAAAAACACTACCTAAAATTCCTATTATTTTTATGCTTTCTTCTATTAATTCTGCTATTAATATTTCTTTTTCTTTTTTATGAGCAGAAAAATAACCTAAAAAAAGGCTTTTCAATGGAACAAATAAACCAAATAGAGAACTAATTTGAAATATATCTACTAATTGTTTTACCTCTAAATCTAACATTAATGTTTTTACAATCCAACTTGCTAATGGCTTTGCAAGTAAAAATAAAATAATAAAACTAAAAATTCCTATTTTAAAAACAATCTTCTTTACTAAACAAAAGAATCTTTTTTTATTTTGATACTCTCCTTCTAACTGAAAATAAGATATTTTTTTGGTAGTAATTTCAAATATTTCTATTGAAAAAATAAAAAATAGAATTATATAAACGATATAGCTACAACCTAATAAATAGTTTCCTTGATTACTAAATGTATGAAATAAAAAAACGATAAGAATTAAATTGACGATTTGCTTTATAAAAATATTTTTTATTTGATTATAGGATATTTTCATCATATACACCTACCAATCCTACCACTACTATACCACAAATCATTCTTTTTGGAAACTTTTTATTCCATAGAAAAAGGCTACAACACTGTAGCTAATTTCCTATTATTTTTATTTAATGTTCTTATCATATTCAATATCAGAAACTTCATATTTACGATTTTTTGAAATAGTTGACATTAATTTATTTACACCCCAACCAATGATAGCTAAAGCAAAGAAATAAATAACTCCAAAAATCGTAAACTCTGGGGCAGATTCTGTAAATAACCCAATTAAACTTGCACCTACTCCCATTGAAGTAACTATCGTTAAATTATCTACTGATTTTTCTGTTACTTGACTTCCTAAACTATCAAATAATTTCTGTGCAGAAGATACATAATTTTTTGTCATGGTCCAAAGGTGCTTAATATAATCCAAAGTATCTTTTAAAGTTTCATAACGGTAACCAGAAATAGCCAAAAACTCAGCTAGTTCTGGATCATTCTTAGCAATCTTTTCCCTAGTAGGTAAATAAGTACTCATTTGATTAATTCTACCATCAATTAAGTTTACAGTTTTCGCATATCCATCTAACTTACTACTAAATGATACAATATCTGAACCTTTTACGTGAGCTTTTTCTTTTACTTGATCAATTTTCTCCCAAATAATACGATGCAAATTCAAATAACGATGAAGTTGTCCTTTAAATTCACGGATAAATACTTGTTCTTCAATGTATCTTTCTATATTTTCTAAAGATTGACTTTTATTATTAATAAAATAATATTTATCTCCTCGAATAACATCATATTTACTATTTACAAATTCAAAATATTTTTGCTTTTCTGTCCTAGAAAGTAAATCGGTCATTTCGTCCTTAGATGCTTTATCACATACAACAAAATAAGGATATACTGTCTCAATATTAGCAAGTTCTTTTGGTACAGGTGCTCCCAGACTGAAAAGGTAGCTAAATGCGGGAGATAATTTTGTTTCATAATAATTTGTTACACGTTCAATATCTGCAAATAGGGTATCTTCACTTACACGCTCATTTTTTAACGTAATTAATCCATCTTCAAAAATTTTTACTTTTATATCAAGAGCAGTTGTAAACTCTACATATTCTTCTCCTGCTACCCCATAATCAATTTTTCCAATTTCTAATTGTTTGCGGTATTTTTCTAATTGATTAGGACTAAGATGTAGCCGGCTTGTTCCTTCTCTTAAAAAATCATAAATTTCTGATAATTGAAGCATTGTTCTTTGAAACCAACCTCCAACATAAATACTATTAATTTTCATTTCTAAAACCTCTCTTACTCACTTATTTTTTTAGAAAAGAATCCCGCTTCATCTAAAGTAAATCCATAATGATGATAACAAGCATGAGCAGCAACACGAATATTTTTAGACCATAACTCCATGACTTTACATTTGTTTTCTCTACATATCTTCGAAATATAATCTAACATTTTCGTAGCAATTTTATGTCTACGATAATCAGGATGTACACAAACATGATTTAAAATTGCATATGTATTCATTTCTTCATAAATTGTTGGAATGACTGTAATTTTTGCATGAGAAACGATTTTATTTCCTAATTTTCCTATTAAATAGATTTGATTGGGATCTTCTTTAGTCTCCTGAAAAACTTTATTAGCATACTCCATACTAGTATTTTCATGAAAACATAAATTACATAATTCTATTACTTCCTGTAAATCTTTTTCTGATAAAATCTCGAAGTTTACTTCCATAGGTTACCTCCACAAAAAATCTATTTCTTTCTAAATCCATCTTATTATTACATTTTCAATATATCATATAAATTCAGGAAAAACAATAATTGGAAAAGGAAAAGATAAAATTTTGTCTAATCATGTAAATTATTTTCTCCTTCTTTCATAGAAAAAGACTACATATTGTAGTCCCAAAATTCTATTTATTTTTTTTCTCTGTTTTTTCTAATTTGTTCAATACTTCCTTGATTGCTTGAATTGTTTTTTCACGAACTTCTTCTGCTGCCTTTTCTAAAACAGGAGTTCCTTTCTTTTTAGCAAGTTCTACCAATTCTTCGCATTTTTCTTTTATTTGATTTCCTTTTTCTTTGGCAATTTTTAAAACTTTTTCTTTATCTAAATCTTCTAACTCTACTTTAATTTCCTCAATCTTATTGGTAAGATTCTCTTTTACTTCTTCTACATCAATTTCTTTGGCTTTTTTTACTAAATCAGACATCTTTTCTTTTAATTCTTGTCTAGTTTCACTTCCAGATTTAGGGGCAAACAATACCCCTAGCCCTGCTCCAACTAAAGCTCCTAATAAAAATTTCCCTGCTCCGCTTTTGTTTTTAGTTTTTTCTTTTTGCTCTTTACTCATTTTCATCCATCTCCTCTACTTTTTTTCTTCTTTTATGAAATACTTTTCCAACAATACCCATTATACTCGCAATAATACTATCACTAACGGATGATAAAGTATCTGTGATTGCATCTATGGCATTGAAAAGTCCATTTAATGATTTTGTTTTCTTTTGTACATCCTCTAATACTATATTCATATTATCTACAATTTTGATTAATTTTATCCCTAAAATAATCAATACTACTAATAAAACGATTCCAAGCGTATACAATAAAATTGGATAAACTTGTAATAATTCTTCCACTATTCTTCACCACCTTCATAGTAAGAATCTATTAAATCAAACAAATTATCTTCTAAGTTAGCATCCTCCCCTGATTCAACTTTTTCTTCTTTTACAGGAGTGCTTGTCCTTCTACCAGTTGCTTTTTCATAACGATTATCCTTATAATCTATATTATATTCTAACCCTAAATCATTAAAATATTCTTCTGCATCTTGAAGAGTTACTTGATTTACTACTGGTTTTGAATGATCTGTAGTCATATCATATAAAAGATTTTCTTCCTCTTCTTTTTCTATTATTTTTTCTTTAAATGGCTTTCTCATTTCCTCGATTGGATCGACTCCGCCATATGCTTTTCTTCTTACCGAATCTAAATCAGCATTTTTTCGAGATGCATAACTACTAGGTCTAATATCTTTTTTATCTACAACTTCTTCTTTTCGATAGTTTTTATCTAAAATTCCATAAATTGGAGAAATAATAGGAGTTGGTCGAAAAGCTTCTTTTTGGGTAGCTCCATAAGGATGATTTGGTGTTGAATTTTTATAATCATACTCATGATAAAATTTTTCTGGACTTTCTCCATAGATCTTTTTCGGTTCTTCTTTGGAAAGGGAAACTGTATTGGATTCTACAAAATCCTCTTCTTCAAAATAAGGAAGTTTGCTGTCTTTTCTAATTAAATTACTATCAGAGTAATTTTCTATGTTTTTTTCTTCAATTACATCTACTGATTTTTCCTTTTCTTCTTCCAATGAAGTAATTCCTTCTTCTTTTTTTTCTTCAGCGATTGGAAAAATCTTTTTTTCTTCTCTTTTAATTTCTCGTTTTATTTCTTTTGGTTCTACTTTTTTTGCTACAGCTGGTTCTTCTTCCTCCACTTCGATGTATTCTTCTTCAAAAAAAGTATTTTTTAATTTTTCTAATAATTTCATAATTACCCCTTCCCTATTCTATATTTTCATCAATATCTAAAATATCTTCATTCTTACTTTGTGTACGTCCATCATCATATTGTTCAATGATGTCTAAGAAATCACTTTCTTGTCCATTTGGTTTAAAAATATTAAATTGTTCTTCTTTACTATGATAAGAATTACTTCCAATGAATGATTCGATAATCTCATCATTCATTTTAATACTATTTAAAATATAAGACATAACTGTTACTGTTTTCTTTAAATCTTCTCTTTGTACAAAAGCTTCTATCTTACTATAATAGTACATATATTCAATAAAATAGTTTTCCCCTATTTGAGTGATTTCCAAATACCCTTTTTTTCCATTTTTATCAATTGCTAAAGAATAATAAGCATTAGGATTTGTAGTATAAGTACTTTCTACTTTATGATAATAGGAAATTAAATCCACATATAAATACATCTTTTTACGATTATAATAAAGAATAGAGTTTTCTTTATCACTCGTATTTAAATTTACTCCTTGTGGTAAAAAATAAGAATATCCTTCTAATGAAACGGATTTTAAATTGGTTTCTTTAGAAATAATAGAATCTACAATTTCATTCATGGGCTGTTTTTCAATATTGACAATACTACACCCACTTAAGAGTAAAATCATGGCACTTAAACTCAACAGTTTCTTCATAATTCACCTACTCTTCTAATATTATATCAGAAATTCACAGAAAGAAAAATTATTTTTCTAAAATTTCTAATTTATTTGACTCCATTTTCTTTTGTGCTACTAAATAATAGATAGGGAATCCTTTCTTGGTAAACTTTTCTTCATACTCTGTCATCACATTTCCCTCTATCTGACTGTTATGTAAATCTAAACTAATTTCAGTTATTTGATAACCATATTGACTAAGAGAACAAATAGAGTATTCAAACAAATCCTGATTATCCGTTTTTTGAATGATAATGGCATCTTTTTTCCACAAACTATTATATTTTTCTAAAAAAATTTCACTAGTTAATCTTCTCTTATGCCATCTTTTTTTAGGCCATGGATCTGAAAAATTTAGATATATGGTATCAATTTCCTTTTCAAATACTTCTTCTATTTCTAAAGCATTCATACGAATCATTTTCAAATTGGAAATTTCTTCTGGAATCTTTTCTAATGCTCTAGCAATCACACTATCATATTTTTCTATCCCAATAAAATTAATATCCGGATAAAGAATCGCTTTTTGAATGATAAAATTTCCCTTTCCAGTTCCAATTTCTATATGAATTGGATTTTCATTTTGAAAAACAGTATTCCATTTTCCACAATATTCTTTGGGATTTTGAATTAAAAAGGAAGAAGATGCCATAATCTCCTCTTTATTTTTTACATTTCTAAGACGCATACTATCACCAATTTCATTATATAACATATAATAAAATAAATAAAGGAGATGTCGTATGAATCAAAATATGCAACCCTTTCCTTTTCCAAATGGAATGAATTATCCAAATATGGATTATAACAGTGATATCAGAAATTTAGAAAATCGTGTTTATAATTTAGAAAAGGAAGTTATGAAATTAAAAAATAAAATTTCTAAACTAGAAAATACCCCAATGCCACTTCAAGATAACTACACTTCTAATTATCAACCAAATACTTATAATATGATGTAAAAAAGCACTTGTCAAAGCGCTTTTTCTTATTTTAAAATATACTTTTTCAATTTTGGAGGATAATTATCTACCTGATTGTACTTATTTTTTACTTCAGCAAAATCAGGAGCAAAACGTTCTCTATTATCTAATTTTTTATAAATTGGTATCAACTGAAATATGTTCTGATACATGTCAATAAAATATTCTGCTAGCTCTTCGAATTTCGTATTTTGATATTTTGCCAAACAATATTCTAATTGATTATATTCTGATTGCCTGATTTTCATTAAACGTAATAAAATACATGTTGGTTTTTTTTGGAATAAATTTTCTTCTATTACTTCTACCGTTCCAATAACAATAGGTCGTTTTCCTTCTTTTTTATCAGAAACCATCAATACATAAAAATACGAATCTTCTGTTTCACTTTTTTGAAATGATTTTTCTATTAAATAGGCATCCTTTATTTTAGAATTTAATTTTTTATTTCTACTTACCCCTTGAATTTTCAATTTCACAGGATCATCTTTTAATCGAATGGTAGAAACATATTCTAGTGTTAAATGAAAGAATTCTTGATTTAGTTCAATAAACTTTTTTGTGGATATGTGAAATGAATATAGTGGAATTTCTCTTTTTTCGGAAAGAGCTGACTCTTCTTTTTTCTCATCCATCACTTTTTCTAGCAGATTATAATCAAAAGATAAAGTTCCAATATCATTTTCTTTTAAATACTGACTAATTTCAGAATCAACAGCAGCTTTTTCTGAAAGTTTTTGTAAGAATTTTTTTTCTAATAACAATTGGCTATCGATAGACAGTTCGCTATAGAACTCTTTTCCTCCTACTACTTCTAATTCTATTCTTAAAAAATGAAAGAGAACTTCTACTAGTTTTTCTTCTAATAATTGGGATAATTTTTTATCTTTTTCTACCATATCTAAGGGATTTTTTTTCTTTTTTTGGTAATTCATAATTTCTGTTTCTAAGGTTTTGATTTCTTCTTTTTTCTCTTCAAAGTTTTCTACTGTAATTTCTTGATAATCAAAGGCATCTAAATTTTCTAAATAAAAGTATGGTTTCCCAAATTCAGTCAACTCATCTAAAAATGTGGATAAAGCTACTCCATATTGAATCCTTTCTTCTTGATTATTCGAATACTTATTTTTTATTTCTTCTAACTTTTTTTGATTCGTTTTTATTTTTTCCTGTAAATTATCTCCTAACTGATTAGAAATTCCAATTAATTCCAGTTTTGACAATAGATTTTCAATCGAAAACTCTAATCGTTTTAAATAATCTATATCTTCTTTCTGTTCTAGAATAGGTTTCTTCTTCCAAATTTTATCTAAAAAACGCATTGTCTATTCTCCCTTTCTTATTTCACATTCATAATAGCACATATTATACTACATTTTCTTCCAAAACTCAACTTTCTAGGGAAGAGAAACAGGCATCAATTCAACTTTTTCATATTTTATAATAGCTGAGGTGATGATATGCACTTTATTCTAGAACAAATTCAAACAATCAAGAAAAATGATCCAGCCCTACATTCCATTTGGGAAGTTTTTCTCTATCCTAGTTTTCTTGCTCAACTATATCATAAAATTTCTTCTTTCTTTTACCGAAAGAAATGTTTTTTGATAGCACGATTTTTATCGGAAAAAGCCAAAAGGAAAACAGGAATCGAAATTCATCCGGGAGCAGTTATTGGAAAAAGACTTTTTATTGATCATGGAATGGGAGTTGTGATTGGAGAAACAACAGTAATTGGAAATGATGTTACGATTTTTCATGGAGTTACACTAGGAGGAACAGGGAAAGAAAAAGGAAAACGACACCCTACCATTGCAGATGGAGTTGTGATTGGTACTGGTGCTAAAATTTTAGGAAATATTAAAATTGGTAAGAATAGTAAAATTGGAGCAAATGCTGTTGTCTTACAGGATGTAGAAGAAAATCAAACGGTGGTAGGAATTCCTGCAAAAGCTGTTTATTCACATAAAAATTAATTTCTTTTCATAAAATGTATTGGTGATTAGATGAAAAATATTGCTCAAAAAAGTAGTTCTACCAATATGGAAGATTTCTTATATAGTGGTGTTACCAAAGATTATATTGATGGGATTTGCTTTAATATTGCCTTTACAGAAGATAATCGATTAGTTGCCTTTAATGCTTCTAGTTTAGGAGAAGGTACGATTAACACAATTGAAACCAGTACTTTATCACAACTACAAAACTATGAAATTATCCTGTTAGATGATTTACTCCAACGGATTGATCAAAAACAGTTTACAAAAGAAATTTATCTCAATCTATATCCCCTAAAATCGATTGTATTAACAGATGAAAATATTGAAGCGGTAACCAAAAGAATGAATGATTATGTAGAAATGGTAAAACAAACAATTGAAAAGTTTCCAAATTTACTCATCTATCTCCATTGTGTCAATCGAGGTATTGTGACCAAACTAAAAGAAAAAATTACCAATAATAAAATTGGATTTGTGATTTATGGAGATGATTTAAATTTTATTGATGTCGATTATTATGTTATTTTAATGAATGCTTTTAGTGATGCAATCATCGATTTATTACATAAAAGAGGAAAGAATGTCTTACTATATTTATCTTCTGATTACTACATAAATTATACCTATGAACATTACTTAGGAGAAAAATCTACTCCATACTTACAAGAAGAATTTCAAAAAATTGGAATCATTTCTAATTATCCAGAAGTCATTCATAAAGTATTTCATTTAGAAGGTTAAACTTCTTCCATTAAAACTCCCCTTGCTAATATTTCTTCTACTTTATCCCCAAAAATAACAGTTCCATATTCAAAAAGATAAGGATTTTCTTTGACTTGTTCTAATTCTACATAATATTTTTCTTGATAATAAATCTTGGTTCCTAGAATCATATCTTCTTCTTCAAACTCAAATAATAATACACTATTTAAAAGCATCGTAATATTAAAATCGGCTCTTCCAAAATCATCTATATTTTCAAATATCATGACATAAATAGGATCTTCACAATAGATTGTTACATTATAAAAACCTCTTAATTCGTAAGAATATTTTTTTTGCAAAATCGTATTTAATCGCTTAAAAAAAATTTTTAATTCTTCTTCAGACTGTAATTTTTCTTCACTATCATAATAAATGATAAATTTTTGATCCTCTATAAATTCTATTTTCAAGACTCTCACCTATCATAAAATATGAAAAGAATAAAAATTGGAAACAAAAAGAATGTGATTTTCCATATTTTCACATTCTTTTATTCTATCTCTTTATTGTTCTTTTAATAACTGATTGATTTCTTCTATCGTGAAAGAAGTATATTGAGAAATCTTTTCTAATGGTACCTGATCTTTCATCAACTCTTTTATAATTTCTATTACTGCTTCTTTCTTTTCATCTCCAAATCCTTCTGTAGCACATGTTTCTTCTAGATTTAAATTCTCTTTTTCTTCCTCATAAATTTCTTCGACTTCTTCCTCTGTTAGTTTCGTAATAGAAGCTATTTTTTCGATTTTCATTCCTTCTTGCAGTAATTCCTTTGCGATTTCTGCCCCTAATTCTCTTTTTCCATCTCGAAATCCTTCATCTTTTAAGGCCCATTCTTTATCATAGGCCTCTCCAAATCCTTCTGTGTCACATACTTCTTCTGATTCTTTTATATACTCTTCCATCACTTCATCCCCTCCTAAATCTTTGATATCTTCTATCTTTCGTTCTACTAAAGCTAATAAATATTTTTCTACTTCTAGTAAACTTTCTTTACCTTTAGTATACCATTTCTTTCTTAAGTTGGGTACATATATTTGAATAATAATCAATTTATCCGTTAATAATGTTTGTTCCTCATTTTGTAGGGTATATAAGTCAAACACTTTTTCTTCTCCTTGAAAAGAAAAATTATTGAGTTGAAATCCTATCGTATGAGTATATTCATATTTCTTTCCTTCTTGAACATTCTTAGCATAAAGTCTTAATAAATACTCAATATTTCTTTCCATTGATTCTAAATTAGAATTATTATTTACCTCAATATTGAAATAAGTGTTATCAATCGATGCTACATAATCACATCTTTCTTGCTTTTCTTTTTTCTTTTTCTTATCTAATTCATTTTTACATAAATGAATATTTGCTAGTAAATCTTCATAACGAATCTCTAGAAAATAAGATAAAAGCTTACAAGAATACTTTAATCTATTTTCGTTTTGAAACATCGTTTTAAACATGGTATCCGATAAAATCGATGCTTTTTCTCCTTCCTCCAATGGTTTTAAATCTACTGCATATTTTTTGGATACCGTTTTTTGATAGAGTGTTTTCAAATCATGCTCTTTTAATTGAATCATGTCCATCCCTCCTTTTTTGAAAACGAAACCACTATAACATCAAAAAAAAATCCTGTAAAATGGGTAATTTTCAGTTTTCAGAAAACAAAAAAGAATGAATTTTTAAAATTCTTAATCCGAAAATTAAAAATTCACTCTTTCTTCTATTGGAATAGATAAAAAGATAAGTTTTTAAAAAATTTAAATGGTTTCTACCAATAAATCTTCGATTCTTTTTAAAACTTCTTCTTTTCCTAATTTTGTTACACTAGAGAATAATACTAAATCATCTCCTACTACCAAGTCTAAAGTATCTAAAATAATTTTTTTATTCTTATCCATTTTACTAGAACCTACTTTATCTACTTTAGTAGCTACCACCGTAACAGGAATATTATAATATTTTAAGAAATGATACATCAACAAATCATCTTCCGTTGGTTTATGACGAAAGTCAATTAATAAAAATACTCTCTCTAATTCATCTCTTTTTTCCAAATATTCTTCAATCATTTTTCCGAACTTTTCTTGTGTTTTTTTATCTACACTGGCATAACCATAACCAGGTACATCTACCAAATAAAATTGATCATTCACCAAATAAAAATTTAAAGTTTGCGTTTTCCCTGGTGTTCCAGATACATGCGCAATATTTTTTCTTCCTAAAAGAGTATTAATAAAACTACTTTTTCCTACATTGCTTCTTCCTACCAACATAAATTCTTTTTTATCTGTTTCTGGATATTGACTTCTTCTTACCGCTACAACTTCTAGCTTTGCATCTACTATTTTCATTTTCCACCTCTATCCATACTCTCTATATATTTAGAACAAGCATGATCTAAATCATCAATTAAAGCATCCACTTCGTCCATCGTCATTACTTTAGCACCACTTGCCAACTGATGTCCTCCACCATTATATTTTTCGGCAATCGTATTAATGATAGGACCACGACTACGAATATTGATTTTAAACAATTCATTTTTGGTATCTTCCGTAATAGCAACCCAAACTAAAACTTCTTCGATATAATTAAAATTATTAATCATATTGCCACTACTAGCAACATCTGCTTGAAAACTATTTAAAACTTCTTCCGAAATTTTAATATATCCTACACCATTTTCTGTTACTTTCATATTCTGTCCCATATATCCTTGTAGACGGACTTCATTCAAAGGACGTAAATATAACTTTTCATAGAGTTCTGTAATATGAAGTGGATAATCTTTTAATACTTTAGAAACGATTTCAAAAGTATGATAACTAGAATTGGAAAACATAAAGCGATTGGTATCGGATACTAATCCTAAAAATAACTTTTCCATAACGGCTTGATTTGCTTTTTTCTTTAAATGCGTATGATAAATAAAATCGATAATTAATTCACAAGTAGAAGAACTTTTATCTTGAATCCATTCTAAATCACAGAATTTTTCTACAAAGGGATGATGATCAATTTTAATCTTATAAGAGAAATGATCTACATTTGGACAATCTACTCTTCTCTTATCCGGAGTATCTAAGACAATAAGTAGTGTTTTTTCATCAATTTCTTCATAGGAATCCAAACTACCTAAATAAGAAAATTTAGCTCCTCCCGTACCCACTGCATAAACTTTTTTATGAGGAAAAGTTGCTAAAATAGCATCTCTTAATCCAATTTGACTTGCCATGGCATCTGGATCTACTCCAATATGACGGGCAATTACTATCGTATTATATTTTTGAATCGCCTTATATATTCTTTTATACATATAATCTTCCTATCTATTTTCAATGAGTGATAACGTATCTTCTGCAATCATGAGTTCTTCATTTGTAGGTACCACAAAAATTCTCATCTTAGAATCACTACTACTAATTTCTACTTCTTGTCCACGAGTAGCATTCTTTTCTTCATCTATTTTTGCTCCTAAACAAGCAAGTTTTTCCACAATTCTCTTTCTTACTGCTGGGCCATTTTCTCCTAATCCTGCTGTAAAGATAATAGCATCTACTCCCCCAAGTTCTACATAGTAGCTAGCAATATAATTTACGGTACATTGCATATATTTTTCGAATGCTAATTTACATAATTCATTTCCTTCTGCCATTCCCGCTTCAATATCACGACAATCACTAGAATATTGACTGACTCCTAAGAAACCTGATTTTTTATTTAAATCATCCATAACTTCATCAATGGTTTTATCTTCTTTTTTCATCATATAAGGAATAATAGATGGATCAATATCTCCACTACGAGTTCCCATCATCACTCCAGCAAGTGGCGTAAATCCCATCGTAGTATCAATACACTTTCCATTTTTTACAGCAGATAAACTAGCACCACTTCCAAGGTGACAAATAATCGCTTTATACTCATTTGTTCCTAATAATCTAGGAATTTGTTTACTAATATAACAGTGACTCGTTCCATGAAATCCATATTTACGTACTCCATATTTCGTATACCATTCATAAGGAACTGGATATAAATACTGTACTTGATCCATTGTTTGATGGAATGCAGTATCAAATACACCTACCATTGGTACATTTGGTAAAGCTTTTTTTACGGCTTCAATTCCTAAGATATTAGCAGGATTATGAAGAGGAGCTAATTCCGAATATTTTCTTAAATCTTCCATTACTTCCTCTGTGATGATGACACTGGATTTATATTTATCTCCACCATGCACTAAACGATGTCCTACTCCATCAATTTCATCTAGTGATTGAATAATTCCAAGAGACACTAAACGATCTAGTAAAATTTCAACTGCTACTGTATGATTTGGCATCTCTATTTCTTCACGAATCTTTTCCCCCTGATACTTAATCGTATAAAAACTTCCATCTAATGTTACTCTTTCAAAGTAACCAGATGCAATACACTCCTTGGTATCCATATTGAATAAACTAAATTTTAAGGAACTACTTCCTGCATTAATAGATATAATCTTCATAACTATCCCTCTTTCTATATCATTCATTATACACGAAAAGAAAAAGAAAAAAAAGATAAATTAGTGAAAAACTCGTATCCTCTTTGTTTTTCAATTTATCTCCAAATTCTTTTTACCATTACTTTTTCGATTTCTTGTTGGTTGGTAGCATCCATCTCAGAAAACCCTTCCAACAACAAATCATCCATGACATGACTTACACGATCTAATAAAATTTGTTGATATTTTTCCTGATTTTCTGTAGTAATTTTCCTATTTAAAAATTTAGTATGAAGAATATGCCAATCAATTCCTAGTTCATTTAATAATTGGATATGCTCTCTCGTAATCTTAAAAGATTGACAACCCTTATAAGCTTGTCTCTGAGTATTTAACCATACTCCTAGTTTCATCCCATTTTTTTCATAAGAACGTGGCACATCAATATTTCCATGTTCTTCTTGATATTCTTTTAATAGCTGATAATAATCATTCCATTTTTCATCTCTTATTTGCCACTTCATTCCTAAATGATTTAATAATTCAATTTGCTTCTTTGTTATTCTATTCTTTCCATTTTCCTTATAATCCTGTCTCTGAGTACTTAACCATGCTCCTAGTCTCATCCCATCTTTTTCATAACGTCGAGGCACATCTATATTTCCATGTTCTTCTTGATACTCTTTTAATAACTGATAATAGTCATTCCATATTTTATCTCTTATTTGCCAATTCATTCCTAAGTGATTTAATAATTCAATTCGCTCTTCTGTTATTTTACCTGCACCTATGCCTTTATAAGCCAGTCTCTGACTTCTTAACCATACCCCTAGTTTCATCCCATCTTTTTCATAAGCATATGGAACATCAATATTTCCATGTTCTTCTTGATATTCTTTTAATAGCTGATAATAACAATTCCATATTTCATCTATTACTTGCCACTTCATTCCTAAATGATTTAATAATTCGATTTGCTCTTCTTTTATTTTACCTTCACTTATTCCTTTGTAAGATTGTCTCTGATTTCTTAACCAAATTCCTAGTTTCATCCCATCTTTTTCATAAGCATATGGCACATCAATATTTCCATACTCTTCTTGATATTCTTTTAATAGCTGATAATAATCATTCCATATTTTATCTCTTATTTGCCAATTCATTCCTAAGTGATTTAATAATTCAATTCGCTCTTCTGTTATTTTACCTGGGCCTATTCCTTTATAAGCTTGTCTCTGATTGTTTAACCAAATTCCTAGCTTTATCCCATCCTTCTCATAAGATTGAGGCACATCAATATTTCCATGTTCTTCTTGATACTCTTTCAGTTTTTGATACTTTTGCATCCATTTATCATTGGTATTCATCATGAGGAGTTTCTCCTTTCTATATGATTTTGTTAAATACATATCTTATATTATCTCCAAATTCTTTTTATCATTACTTTTTCTATTTCTTGTTGGTTGGTAGCATCCATTTCAGAAAATCCTTCTAATAGCAAATCATCTACAATATGATTGACACGATCCAATAAAATTTGTTGATATTTTTCCTGATTTTCTGTAGTAATTTCCCTATTTAAAAATCTAGTATGAAGAATATTCCAATCAATTCCTAGTTCATTTAATAATTGGATTTGCTCCTCTGTTATTTTACCTGCATCTATTCCTTTATAAGCTTGTCTCTTAGTACTTAACCATACTCCTAATTTCATTCCATCCTTTTCATAATGTTGGGGCACATCAATATTTCCATGTTCTTCTTGATATTCTTTTAATAGTTGATAATAACGATTCCATATTTCATCTCTTACTTGCCACTTGATTCCTAGATGATTTAATAATTCAATTTGCTCTTCTGTTATTTTATATGTTCCTATTCCTTTATAAGCTCGTCTCTGATTTCCTAACCAAATTCCTAGTTTCATTTCATCCTTTTCATAAGAAGATGGTACATCAATATTTCCATGTTCTTCTTGATATTCTTTTAATAGTTGATAATAACGATTCCATCTTTCATCTCTTATTTGCCACTTCATTCCTAAGTGATTTAATAATTCAATTTGCTTCTTTGTTATTTTATATGTACCTATGCCTTTATAAGCTTGTCTCTGCCTTCCTAACCAAATTCCTAGTTTCATTTCGTCCTTTTCATAAGAACGTGGCACATCAATATTTCCATATTCTTCTTGATATTCTTTTAATAGCTGATAATAACGATTCCATATTTCATCTCTTACTTGCCACTTGATTCCTAAGTGATTTAATAATTCGATTTGCTTCTTTGATATTTTACCTGTACCTATTTCTTTATAAGCTTGTCTCTGCCTTCCTAACCAAATTCCTAGTTTTATCCCATCTTTTTCATAAGATTGAGGTACATCAATATTTCCATGTTTTTCTTGATATTCTTTTAATAACTGATAATAATCATTCCATATTTCATCTCTTACTTGCCACTTGATTCCTAAGTGATTTAATAATTTGATTTGTTCTTCTGTTATTTTATTTGTTCCTATTCCTTTATAAGCTTGCCTCTGAGCACTTAACCATTTTCCAAGTTTCATCCCATCTTTTTCATAAGAACGTGGCACATCAATATTTCCATGTTTTTCTTGATACTCTTTTAATAACTGATAATAGTCATTCCATATTTTATCTCTTATTTGCCACTTCATTCCTAGATGATTTAATAATTCGATTTGTTCTTCTGTTATTTTACCTGTACCTATTTCTTTATAAGCTCGTCTCTGACTTCTTAACCAAATTCCTAGTTTTATCCCATCTTTTTCATAAGATTGAGGTACATCAATATTTCCATGTTTTTCTTGATACTCTTTTAATAACTGATAATAACGATTCCATGTTTCATCTCTTACTTGCCACTTGATTCTTAAGTGATTTAATAATTCGATTTGTTCTTCTGTTATTTTATTTGTTCCTATTCCTTTATAAGCTTGCCTCTGAGCACTTAACCATTTTCCAAGTTTCATCCCATCTTTTTCATAATGTTGGGGCACATCAATATTTCCATGTTCTTCTTGATACTCTTTTAATAACTGATAATAACGATTCCATATTTTATCTCTTATTTGCCAATTCATTCCTAAATCATTTAATAATTCGATTTGCTCTTCTGTTATTTTACCTGTACCTATGCCTTTATAAGCCAGTCTCTGACTTCTTAACCATACCCCTAATTTCATCTCATTTTTTTTATAAGCATATGGCACATCAATATTTCCATGTTTTTCTTGGTATTCTTTTAATAGCTGATAATAACGATTCCATATTTCATCTCTTACTTGCCAATTCATTTCTAAATCATTTAATAATTCGATTTGTTCCTCTGTTATTTTGCCTGTACCTATGCCTTTATAAGCTAGTCTCTGACTTCTTAACCATACCCCTAATTTCATCTCATTTTTTTTATAAGAATATGGCACATCAATATTTCCATGTTCTTCTTGATATTCTTTTAATAGCTGATAATAATCATTCCATCTTTCATCTCTTACTTGCCACTTGATTCCTAAATCATTTAATAATTTAATTTGCTCTTCTGTTATTTTACCTGTACCTATTCCTTTATAAGCTTGTCTCTGACTACTTAACCATACCCCTAGTTTCATTCCATTTTTTTCATAAAAATATGGTACATCAATATTTCCATGTTCTTCCTGATATCCTTTTAATAACTGATAATAACGATTCCACGTTTCATCTCTTACTTGCCACTTGATTCCTAGATAATTTAATAATTCGATTTGTTCCTCTGTTATTCTGCCTGTACCTATGCCTTTATAAGCCAGTCTCTGACTTCTTAACCATACCCCTAATTTCATCCCATCTTTTTCATAAAAATATGGTACATCAATATTTCCATGTTCTTCTTGATATTCTTTTAATAGCTGATAATAATCATTCCATCTTTCATCTCTTACTTGCCACTTGATTCCTAAATCATTTAATAATTTAATTTGCTCTTCTGTTATTTTACCTGTACCTATGCCTTTATAAGCTTGTCTCTGATTGTTTAACCAAATTCCCAGTTTTATCCCATCCTTTTCATAAGATTGAGGCACATCAATATTCCCATGTTCTTTTTGATACTCTTTCAGTTTTTGATACTTTTGCATCCATTTATCATTGGTATTCATCATGAGGAGTTTCTCCTTTCTATATGATTTTGTTAAATACATATCTTATATTATCTCCAAATTCTTTTTATCATTACTTTTTCTATTTCTTGTTGGTTGGTAGCATCCATTTCAGAAAATCCTTCTAATAGCAAATCATCTACAATATGATTGACACGATCCAATAAAATTTGTTGATATTTTTCCTGATTTTCTGTAGTAATTTCCCTATTTAAAAATCTAGTATGAAGAATATTCCAATCAATTCCTAGCTCATTTAATAATTGGATTTGCTCTCTCGTAATCTTAAGAGATTGAAAACCATTATAAGCCTGTCTTTGATGATGTAACCAAACACCTAATCGATATTCTTCTGGTTTTTCATCTTGATAATAAGTAGAAACATTAGTAGTTCCATGTTTTTCTTGATATTCTTTTAAAAGTTGATAATAATCATACCAAGTTCGTTTTTCTACTTGCCATTTCATTCCTAATTGGTCTAGTCGTTGAATCTGTTCTTCGATTATTTTATTCTTTCCTTTCTTCTGATAAGCTTTTCTCTGATTGTTTAACCAAATTCCCAGTTTTATCCCATCTTTTTCATAAGAATATGGTACATCAATATTTCCATGTTCTTCTTGATATTCTTTTAATAGCTGATAATAGTCATTCCATATTTTATCTCTTATTTGCCAATTCATTCCTAAGTGATTTAATAATTCAATTTTCTCCTCTGCTATCTTTCCTTTCCCATTATAAGCATGTCTCTGACTACTTAGCCATGCTCCTAGTTTCATCCCATCTTTTTCATAAGAACGTGGCACATCAATATTTCCATGTTTTTCTTGATACTCTTTTAATAATTGATAATAATCGTCCCATGTTCTGTCTCTTAATTGCCACCTGATTCCTAAGTGATTTAGTAATTTAATTTGCTCTTCTGTTATTTTACATGTGCTTGTTCCTTTATAAGCTTGTCTTTGATTGTTTAACCAAATACCAAGTTTTATCCCATTTTTTTCATAAGATTGAGGTACATCAACATTTCCATGTTCTTCTTGATATTCTTTTAATAGTTGATAATAATGATTCCATATTTCATCTCTTACTTGCCACTTGATTCCTAAGTGATTTAATAATTCAATTTGTTTCTCTGTTATTTTACCAGCACCTATTCCTTGATAAGCTTGTCTTTGACTTCTTACCCATACACCTAGTTTTATCCCATCTTTTTCATAAGAATATGGTACATCAACATTTCCATGTTCTTCTTGATACTCTTTCAGTTTTTGATACTTTTGCATCCATTTATCATTGATATTCATCATGAAAGACTCCTTCCACTTCATAAATTGCTTCATATTATACCACAAACTTTTTATTTTGACAAAAAATAAGATAGGATCATCCTATCTTATTTTTTCACACATGATATGATTTGATATCATTATTTATTTTGGTAACTTCCGCTAATATTGTTCATTCCTGATTGAACTAAACGTCTAGTGATTTCACCACCAACACTACCATTAGCACGAGAAGTTGCATCTGGTCCTAAATTTACACCGAATTCGTTAGCGATTTCGTATTTCATTTTATCGATAGCTTGTTTAGCACCAGGTACTCTCATTTTCATTGAAGAGTTATTTGAATTGCTGTTCATGTGTTTCACCTCCTATACATTTATAGAATGTGAAAATTCAGGTAAAACATACATGAATTACTATGGTAATTTTTTCCTACAATAAATTTTCAAACTCATTATTTTCTTGTTCTCGAATGGTAATTGTTTTGGTATTTTCAACGGTCTGTAAAACAAGATTTTCAACATCTAATTTTTCTTCATTCCAAATACATTCTTTTTCGTTTGGATGAATGATAGGATGTTTTGGAACAAAAATAGTACAGCAGTCTTCATAAGGCAAAATACTAGTTTCATAAGTATCTATTTTTTTGGCAATTTCAATAATTTCTAATTTATCGAAACAAGCAACTGGTCGAATGACAGGCATATTGATAACACTATTAATGACAGACATACTAGCTAATGTTTGACTTGCTACTTGTCCGATACTTTCTCCATTAATAATTGCTAAAGCTTTATTTCTTTTTGCTAATTTTTCGGTAATACGATACATCATTCTGCGCATAATAGTAATACCATATTCTGGATTACATTTTTTATAAATTTCTTCTTGAATTTCTGTGAAAGGAACAATATGCAATTTAATGGAATCAGTATATTTTGTTAATTTTTTAGTTAACGTAATTACTTTGTTTCTTGCTTCGATACTAGTATGAGGAATGGCTTCAAAATAAACCGCTTCTAATTGAATTCCTCTTTTTAATGCCAAATAACCACTAACAGGAGAATCAATTCCTCCACTTAACATTAACATTCCTTTTGCTTGTACTCCTACAGGATATCCACCAAGTCCCATTACTTTATCGGTATATAAATAAGTTACCTGATCTAAAATTTCAATCATTAATGTAGTATCTGGATGATGTACATCTACCGTTAAATGAGGATTATTTTTTAAAATCAGACCACCAATTTGTCTACTAAAATCTAAACTTGGAATAGGAAAATTTTTATTCACTCTTTTGGTTTCTACTTTAAAAGTACCAGTCTTTTCTTTCATTATCTCTAATGCTTGTTTTTGAATTGTTTCTATTTCATTATTAATTTGATAAGCAACTTGATAACAATGAATTCCAAAAATTTCATTTAATTTTTTTAAAATCTTATCTAAATCTTCTTCTGCAAAAGAAAGATACATTCTAGATAAATCACGACTAATTTTTACTCGATCATCTTTTAGTTTTTTTTGCATGTTTTGATATAAAGTATTGACAAAAAATTTGCGATTTCCTTTTTTGGTAGTTAATTCTCCATATTTAATTAATACTACTCTTTCCATAGTTTTCCCTACTTTCTAAAAATTATGTTTTTTCCACAAAATTTGTGGATATTTTTTAAAATTTTAATTTTTCCATACAAATTTTAAAATTTTCCACAAAACTGTTAATTTCCTCTTTCGTTGTGATTTCACTAATACTAATACGAAGTGAATGACCACTAATACTAGCATCTTTCTTTAAAGCAGTCAATGTCAATGAATTACTAGAATCTCTACTACAAGCAGTTTTCGTAGAAATATAAATTTCTTTTTCTTCTAAAGCATGCAACATGGTTTCTGGTTTAATTCCTAAAACACTAATATTCACAATATGAGGAATGCAATTTTCATTACTATTGACAACTACACCATCTATTTTTTGCATTTCTGCTTTCAGTATATCACTAAATTCTTTTACTCTTTGATACTTTTGATCTAAATTGGTAAGTGCTAAACGAAGAGCTTTCGCAGTAGCTACCATCAAAGGAAGCGCAGGAGTTCCGCTTCGATAATTGGTTTGACTTTTTCCACCATGAATCATTGGTTCTAATTCAATCTGATTTTTTTTGATTAAACATCCACAACCTTTTACTCCAAAAAACTTATGACTACTAAAACTATACAAATCAACATTCTCTAAAGAAACAGGAATTTTTCCTACTGCTTGCGTACCATCTACATGAAAGATGGTGGTAGGATAATCTTTTAAAATCTTACCAATTTCTGAAATATTTTGACAAAAACCAACTTCACTATTTACATGATGAATACTTACTAAAATGGTATCTTTGGAAAGTAATCTTTGGAAATCTTCTAAATCTACTAATCCATTTTCTAAAACATTCACATAATCGATTTGATATCCTTTTTTTTCTAAATAAGATACACATTCTAAAATACTAGAATGTTCTAGTTTTGTGGTAATAATGTGTTTCCCACGATTTGGATATTTTTCGATGACTCCTACCAAAGCTAAATTATTTGCTTCACTAGCACTGCTGGTAAAAATAACTTCATTTTCTTGTACTTTTAATAACTCTGCAATTTGTTTGGTAGCAGCATCCATTAGTTTTTTAGATTCTACTCCTAATCGATGTAAAGAATTCGGATTACCGATATAAGATAAACTTACTTTTTCATACGTTTCTAATACTTCTTTTTTCACGGGAGTTGTTGCGCTATAATCTAAATAAATCATCATATCACTTCCTCTTTTTTTAAAGCACATTTATTATACTATTATTTTCGAAAAAAAAGAAAGAATTTTATTTCTTTTTCTTTCTTCCTAAAATGATAAATAAGATACCACCAGCTATTATCACTCCTAAAGATAGGATAATTGCTAACATAGAATTTTTAACGTTATCTAACGTATTTGGAGATTCTGGACTTTCTACGGTTACTCGGTAATTAATCATCGATACTTTGGCTTCTTCTTGACTATTGTCTACTTCATATCCAGGAATTTCTATTTCTCCATTTTCTTGTACTCTTACCTCAAATACTTGAGAATTGATTTGATATCCTTCTGGTGCTTGTATTTCTTTTAAATAATAGGTTTGATTTCTTTCTAAGGAACCAAAACGAAGTCCTTCTTGTATTAAATTACTACAAGCTGCATCTTCATAAATTCCAAAGTTAGCACCTTCTAATAATTCTCCACTTTCATTTACTTTCTCTATCTGTAAATAGATATTCGATACTACAAATGGAACACTAGATTCATATTTTTTACTAGTATCGAGATAGTAATTATTTTCTGCTAAGGCTCCTGTTAATTCTACGGTATTTGTAATGGTTACTAATTTATCTTTTCCTACTTCATATTCTGCTAAAATAGTAATACTTTGTTGACTTCCTAATTTGTCTATTTTTACTTGTTGATTATTTAATACCGTATACCCTACTCCAGCTAAAAAGATAGATTTTTCATTTCTTTCTTCGATTCTAATATCTTGAATTTCAAACTCTGCTGGATTGGTTACTATAATTTCAAAATTGACTTTTTCTCCTTCTTGATAAGATGCTTTTGGATTCGTAATTCTTTTTTCAATGGTTGGTGCAAAAGTTCCATCTATTTTCATCCATTCTCCATAGATTACTACATTTTCTTCTGGCATCGTAAATTCTTTTTCACTATACCATCCTAAGAAGCGATATCCTTCTATCTCTGGATATTCCGCTACTGTTACCTTTTCTCCAGGATAATAGGTTTGCTTTCCTGGTAACAAACTTTCAGATTCTTCTGGAATCGTACTTCCTTGAAATTGATAACTTACTTCATAACGAATTCTTTCAAATTTTCCTACAAAAGTTACATTTTCACTTCCCATGACAAAAGTATCTTCTGTTACTTTTACTCCATCCTTTTCCCAACCTAAGAAGCGATATCCAGAATAAATATCTCCTTCTTTTAGGTTATCTAACGTTACTTCTTCTCCTACACCATAAGATTTAGTTCTTGGTGGCAAATAATCTTCTGGTTTTTCTCCATCAATCTCATAACTAACTGTATATTCTGGATTCTTAGTAAAACTTCCATGAAAAACTACTTCTTTCTCTGGCATTGAAAAAGTTCCACTTTCTACACTTACTTCTTCACTTTTCCATCCACTAAATGTATAACCAGCTACTTCTACATCATTCATAACTCCTACTACAGTTCCACTTGCATAGGATAATGTATCTGGTAATTTTGGTGCATTCTCAGGAATTACTCCAGTATATTCATATTTCACAGAATATAAAGTTTCATCATCATTTCCCATATAAACATGAACCGTATTAGAACTAGTAGCAGATTCTCCTTCTCTTCCAAATGCAGTATTATAAAAATCTTTTCTTGTTTCATCCTCTAGACTAGGTGTTTGTACCGTAATTCCTACGGTTACTTGACATCCTGCTTGTAATCCTTTAATTTGAAAAGATACAGTATTTGTTTCTGTATCATGATGTAATCCTTCATATCCATTTACTACTTGTCCAGAACAACTAGTTGTCAAATCACTTCTTTTAACTGCTCCAATCGTTCCATCAGCTGAATTAACAAATTGTTTGAACGTTAATCCTTCTGGTAGTTTATCTTCTACATAAATCGTATCACTATAAACAGAAGCTGTTAAAGTATCACTAGAAGAAGCAAGACTTTGATCTTTTCCATCATAATAGATATTAAGGTAATAAGTTAAATCACTATTTTCAGCTACTCTAACATCATTTTCTAGTGGCTGTGCCTTAGAAAAAGGAACTAGAAAAAGAATTCCAATAATCACCAACAAACTTCCTAATCCCATCAATCCAACAATTTTTTTCTGATTCATATTATTTACTCCTTTCTAAGATACTGATTATTCTGCATAAACTACATTGGTAATTGTGACATTATCATTTGGCATTTTAAAGGTATTTCCAGTTATTGTTTCTCCATTCATATCAAAAGAGGTAATGGTTTTACCAGACTTAGACGTTAAAGTTACTCTAACATTTTGATAATATTTCCTTGTTGTTGTACTTGCCTCGATATCTTCATTGTCACTTATTGTTATTGTATGGGGACTAATTTGGATTCCCTTACTTACTTTGCTATTGTTACTTGATTTTGTCTTGATCATTTCGTCAACTAAAGATCCATTTTCAGAAGTAAAATTAACTGTGATTTGAGCATTAGCAGCTGTTGCTGCATTATAAAACATAGAACTATATTTAGAAGAACTACTCATTTCAGATGGTAACATCGTAATATTGACAGTAGTGGTTAATTGACTACATCCCAAAAACATTCGACTCATATCTATTACCCAAGAGGTATCCCATTTGCTTAAATCTAAATTTGTTAATTGACTACATCCATTAAACATATAACTCATATTCGTTACTTTGGAGGTATCCCATCCACTTAAATCTATACTGGTTAATTGGCTACAGTTATAAAACATATAACTCATATAGGTTACCTTGGAAGTATCCCAATCACTTAAATCTAAACTGGTTAATTGGCTACATCTTTCAAACATATAACTCATAATCTTTACACTGGAGGTATCCCATCCACTTAAATCTATACTGGTTAATTGGCTACATCCATTAAACATTCGACTCATATCGGTTACACTTGAAGTATTCCAATCTTTTATAGAATCTAAATTTGTTAATTGACTACAATCTTTAAACATATAACTCATATTCGTTACTTTGGAGGTATCCCAACTACTTAAATCTAAACTGGTTAATTGGCTACAGCTATTAAACATATACTTCATATTCGTTACTTGGGAGGTATCCCATTTACTTAAATCTAAAGTGGTTAATTTACTACAGCTATAAAACATATAATTCATATCGGTTACACTTGAAGTATTCCATCCACTTAAATCTAAACTGGTTAATTGTTTACAATCATCAAACATAGAACTCATATCGGTTACTTTAGAAGGATTCCATCCACTTAAATCTATACTGGTTAATTGGCTACAACCAGAAAACATATACTTCATATTCGTTACTTGGGAGGTATCCCATTTACTTAAATCTAAAGTGGTTAATTGTTTACACTCATAAAACATTCGACTCATATCGGTTACTTTAGAGGTATTCCATCCACTTAAATCTATACTGGTTAATTGGCTACAGTTATAAAACATATAACTCATATTGATTACTTGGGAGGTATCTAATAATTCTAATCCTTCTATTTCTGCTAATTTACTAAATCCATAAAATAAATAAGAACTATCAGGATTGGCTGCTATCTTTCCATTTGCTTGGATATAAATCGTCGTATTTTCTTTATCATAATAAGCCATGATTGTTTCATCTTGTGCTTCTGAAATATCCCAGCTTTCTATATTGTCTGCTTCTGGTTTTTGGATCCTATCCTGAATAATGATTTTGGTAATATCACCCTTATATTGCCATAACTTATCATTATAATTATAAGAACCTACTGCTTGCATCACTGGTGGAGGGGCTACATATACTTCCCCATCCATTGTTTTACTAAGTCCTACTTTTCCCCATTCTGCTCTTAAGATAACATCTTTTCCGGGCATTTCAAAGTAATCATCATTCACTCTTTTCACACCTTCTGTAACGATATTCCATCCTTTGAATTGATATCCTTCACAGCTTGGTTCTTCTTCTGATATCTCTACAATTTCTTTTGCCCATTTTCTTTCATTTTCTGGTAGATTTTTTACCTGACATCCTTCTGGAGCATTACTTTCATAAAATAATTCATTAGGTGTCTTTAAAATCGGGGTTTCTTGACTTGTTATATTTTCTTCGACTTCTTCTATTTGAGAAGTAATCTCTTCTTTTTGATTGGTTGGATAATAGCCACTTTTTTCTAAATATTCTTCTTTTAAGTCGACATCAATTGTCATTTGAGCACTAGATCCTGATTTGAAATATGAAATATTCCAGGTTACTTTGGGCACTCCATTTTCATTTGTTAAACTTACTTCTCCTTGACTTACTTGAATATTTTCTATACTTTCTATCTCAAAATAATTAGAATCCAGATAATCGGTAATCTTAAAATTAGAATAAGGAATTGGAGTTACTGATGCTTCAAATAAAACATTATTTAAACTCTCCATATCTGCTATAAATTGATGATCACTAATTTCTTTGATTGGTTCTAAAATACTTTTTCCCATCTCATATTGTATGCCATTAATGGTTAAATAAGGGTATTGTTTCTTTAAATAAGAATACTCAGCAATTTGATTTGGTACATCTTCATTGGGATATCCATCTGTTAAGAATAAAACGATACATTCTCTATTTTCTTCTTTTACATAATTTTTTAAAATCTCATCCACATGAATGAGTGGTTGATAATAATTGGTGTTACCCAAATATGTTAAAGAATCTATTTGATTTAAAATTTCATCCTTATTATTTGTTAGTTTACTAATTAAACTAGATTCTGTTTCAAAAGTAATCAAAGCTACTCGATTATTCGAATCTGATAATAAACTACTTACTAGTTCTTTCGAATCACTTTTTACTCTATTTAATTTATCTCCTGCCATACTTCCAGATACATCCAATACTAAAATAACATCTGTATAAGCATTTTCTGTTTTTAAAACAGTATCTACATCAAAAGTAATCCTAGCTTTTCCTTTTTGTATCCATTCTGCACTTTTTTCGATATTCCAACTTCCAGGATCTTTTTGTTCATAACTTAATTTCTTGGAGGTAATCGTTACACTTCTAACTTCCGTTTCTAAAGAAAAAGAACTAGGAATCAGAACAATCGCTACAGCAATCAAAAGAAATCCTGCTATCATATAAACTTGAGGTTTTTTGAAGAATTTCTTTTTATTTCTTTTCTCTTTTTTCAAAATCTACC
>CANRPT010000015.1 GCA_947632565.1 uncultured Bacilli bacterium
AATGCAACTACCTCTATTTTTTCAGTTAAACGCAACCTTTATTGATTTCAAGGTTGCATTTAGAAAAAAATTTGAGGAGAAGAATAAAAGGTGTTTGATAACACTTTTTTTCGTTTACAGAAAGACTAGTTTATGATATAATTACTATGCGAATGGGAGGGTGCCAATTGAAAAAAAGAATCTATGTAATTAGTATTTTGATTTGTTTTTTTGATCAGTTTCTAAAACATCTTGTTACTACAAATTTAGTTTATCAAGAAACAAGAGTTATCCTTCCTCACTTTTTTTATCTTCGTTATATCAAAAATACAGGAGGAGCATGGAGTATTTTAGCTAGTAATACAGGGATTTTAATTCTAATTGGAATTTTTTGCCTCTTTGGTTTTGGATATTATATTCAAAAAAAGAAAGAATTTACAAAAATAGAAGTCATTTTTTGGGGATTCCTTCTAGGGGGAATTTTAGGAAATCTTATAGATCGTATTTTTTATCATGGTGTCATTGATTATTTAGGATTTATTCTATTATCCTATTATTTTCCCATTTTTAATTTTGCAGATATCGCCATTGTTTGTGGATGTTTCTTAATGGGAATAGAGTTAGTAGGGGATGAATATGGAAAAAGAAAATAATATTCGTTTAGATCAATACTTAACAAAAAAATTAGAATTAAGTCGTAGTAAGGTGCAAAAATTAATTAAGGAAAAGAAAATATTGGTCAATCAAAAGGAAGAAAGTAGTAGTTATCTTGTCAAAGAAGAAGATCAAATTGAAGTTTTGGATGATTTTAATTTCTCTACTTCTGTAGAAGGAGAAGATATTCCTTTAGAAATTGTTTATGAAGATGATTATCTTTTGCTTATTAATAAAAAGTCTGGAATGGTGGTTCATCCTGCCCCAGGGAATTACCATGGCACTTTAGTCAATGCATTAATCAATCAGTATTCTATGGATTCAAAGAATCTTAGACCTGGAATCGTTCACCGAATTGATAAGAATACTAGTGGATTAATGGTTGTTGCGAAAGATGAAAAAACACAAGAATTGTTAAGTGAAATGATAAAAAAGAAAGAAGTAGAAAGAATTTATGTTGCCTTAGTAGATGGAATTATTCCTCATCAAACAGGAACAATAGATGCACCCATTGGTAGAGATCCCATAGATCGAAAAAAAATGAAAGTAACAGATGTCAATAGTAAAAATGCAGTTACTCATTTTCGAGTATTAAAAAGATATCCTTCTTCCCATCAAACTTTAATTGAATGCAAGTTAGAAACAGGACGTACTCATCAAATACGTGTTCATATGGCTTATATTGGATATCCAATTTATAATGATCCTACTTATGGAAAAAGAAAAAAAACAACAGATTTTGGTCAATTTTTACATTCTAAAAAAATATCCTTTCTTCATCCAATTACCAAAGAAAGAATCGAAAAAGAAGTACCCCTTCCCAAAGAATTTCAAGCCTATTTAGATAAAATAGATATACAAGAAAAACAAATTTAGATATAATAGTAAATAGAAAGGGAGGCACAATCATGAATGAAGCAACGAATCGAAAAGATTTAATTGTGATGAAACTTCTTCATTATTTTATTACCGAAAAGAACTATAGTCCAATTATCTTACAAGGAGCAGAAGATGAAATATGGCTAGAAAATTTAAATGGAGATTATGCAATCGTACGAATTGTATCCAATTATATTCATAATGATGAACAATTAAATTTTGATTTATTTAAAACACAAAGAATTGTATCTAAAATAAAAAGAAAGACTTTAACATTCCATATGGATGTATTAAATATCTATACAGATTTAGGAAGTAATGCTCATCTAGAAGATATCAATCAGATGGATTGTATGTTTTTATATGATGAAAATGATTTGAAAAAATACCCATTTATTGAAAAATATTTTCCGGATATTTCCAAAAAATTAGTATTTCAAGAAGATGGATTACAACTATTTATGAAAATAACGAATGATATCAATCAAAAAAATAAAAAGGAAGCAGAAAAAGCAGAAACTGTATTTCAAAAGAAAAAACCATGGATGACTTATCTTTTCATCAGTTTATTAGTTTTCTTTTATTTAATACCAATTGTATTTGGAGATAATCAAAAGTTTTTAAATGATTTTTGTTTATATGGACCCTATATTAGAGAATATCAGGAATATTATCGAATGATAACGGGAGGGTTTTTACATGCAAATCTTCTTCATTTACTTTTTAACTGTTATGCTTTATATGTTTTAGGTAGTCAAGTAGAAAGCTTTATGGGAAAAGGAAAATACTTTCTAATTTATTTTTTTTCTCTGCTAATTTCTAGTCTGATGTCAATTACTTTTAGTGATTATGCTAGTATTGGAGCAAGTGGAGCTATCTTTGGATTAATGGGAAGTTTACTATATTTTGGATATCACTATCGTATTTATTTAGGAAATACACTCAAAAGTCAATTAATTCCTTTAATTGTTTTAAATTTAGTATTGGGATTTCTCCTTCCTGGAATTGATTATTTTGCTCATATTGGTGGTTTAATTGGAGGATTCCTTATTACAATGGCAGTAGGAGTAAGATTTAAAAGTACAATCAGTGAAAAAATAAACGGTAGCATTATTACCTTTGTTTTTACTGCATTTATGATTTATATGGCATTTTTTATGGTAAGATAAATTTCTTGTTTCAGGAAAATGCTTTCTTTTTTAAAAAATACATAGTATAATGATAGTGGTGATAAGAATGGATTATTTGCAGTATGTAATTATTATTGTTGTTTTATTGATTATTGCTTTAGCAATCCTAAAATCAATGAAAAAAGATGCTCACCTAGAATTAAATAAACTAGTGGAATATTTGGGTGGAAAAGATAATATTTTAAAAACAGAAACAAGTTTATCAAGATTTAAAGTAACATTGAAAGATGTGTCTTTAGCAAATAAAGATGCAATTCAAAAACTAGGGGCAAAAGGAATAGTAGAAATCGATAATCAATTAAAAATTATTTTAGGTTCAGAGAGTAAGCAATTAAAAAAATATATTGATAACCTAAAATAACATAATTCGAGGTCATTCGACAACATTCGACATTTTTCGACAAATAAAATACATATAATAACTTTAGAAAGAAGGTTATGATATGTATTTTTTTCAATCTATCCTACTTGTTTTAATGATTCTAATTACTAGTTTTACTTGTTACCAATTTCTCTCTAAAAAAAAAGAAGTATCGATTTCTAAAAAAACAATTATTCTTACAACATTAATATTGATGCAAGCTCTTTTTCTATTGTTTTGCGCCAATATCATTATGCTTCTTTTTTTAGATTTTCCAATCTTTTTAGGCTATCTTTTAAGAAGAAGAAAAGAAGCTCTTCTTTTATCTTTGGTAAATATCATCTATTATAGTTTCTTTCTTTCTATTCCTTGGTACTGCTATCTTATCTATTTCGGATATTTTTTTCTATCTTATCTTGCTAATTCTACTAAAAATACAATAACTTTACTAATTTGTAGCAAAGCATTCTTTACTAGTATTTTCTGTTATTTATATGTTAGTCAGTCAGTAGTAGCAATTTTCTATTTATTTTTCATTTTTATCGTATTCTTCCTTTTTCTAGAGAAAAATGTTTCTATGATAAGAAATTACGAAGAAGAGAATAGTGATGATACTATGTTATTTCAAATTGCACACGAAGTAAAAAACCCAATTGCTGTATGTAAAGGATATTTAGATATGATGGATTCTTCCCATTTAGAAAAAGTTCAAAAATATCTTCCTATCGTACAAAGCGAAATGAATCGTGCTTTAACGATTATGGATGATTTCCTGAATTTAAAACGTTTAACGATTCAAAAAGATATTATGGATTTTGCTTTACTAATAGAAGATGTGGAAGCAACCATGCAATCTATTTTAAGCCATAAAAAAGTAGAATTAGAAGTTTCCAAAATAGAAGATGAACTATTATTAGAAGGAGACTATGAAAGATTAAAACAAGTACTTGTGAATTTAATCAAAAATGCATATGAAGCAAATGCCAATCAAATAAAAATAGAAGTAACTCCTAAAAAAGAAAAAATAGAGGTACAAGTAATAGATAATGGAGATGGAATTTCTGAAAAGGATTTAAAAAAAATAGGAAAAATCTTTTATACCACAAAAGTAAAAGGAACAGGAATTGGTGTTAGTATGTCAAAAGAAATTATGAAATTGCATCAAGGAAATATCAAGTATGAATCAACTTTAAAGAAGGGAACAAAAGTAACATTAACATTACCTAGTAAATTTCTCTTTTCTGAAAGGTGAGAAAGTATTTTCAAGAAAAGAAAAAGATGATATGATGATATTGGAGGTAAAAATAGATGAAGAAAAAAAATATAATGATAATTGGTGGAATTCTTTTGATAATGGTGGCGATAATAGTAGCATTATTGATTCTAAAACCAACCAAAACAGAAGAAACAGATGGAGAAAAATTTGCAAAAGATTATACTCAAATTACTCAAGATAATCCATTTGTTTATCGCAGTGTGGATGAAATCATTACAATTTTAGAAAAAGGAACAGGACTTGTTTTTTTAGGGTTTCCAGAATGTAAATGGTGTCAAAGATATGTGAAATATTTAACAGAAGTTGCGAATGAAAATTCTGTAGAAAAGATTTTTTACTATAACATTCAAGAGGATAGAAAAAATAATACAGAAGCATATCAGAAAATGGTAGAAATTTTAAAAGATTATTTAACAGATGATGAAGAAGGAAAGAAAAGGATTTATGTTCCTACAATAGTTGCCTTAAATAAAGGAGAAATTGTTGGATTTGATGATGAAACAGCTTACGATACCCATGGATTTCAAGATCCAGAAGAATATTGGACCGAAGAAGAAGTAACAGAATTAAAAGAAAAGCTAGAACAAATGATTTTAGATTCAGAAAGTAATATTTGTACTTCCTGTGATTAATATTTTTTATCCAAAAGAAATGTTAATTATTTTGACATTTCTTTTTAATTCCATGTTCTTTTCTGATTGTTGTAAATCTTGAGTAACAATCCTACTAAAATAAGATAAGAAAGTAAAGAAGATCCCCCATAACTAATAAAGGGAAGAGTAATTCCTGTAATGGGTAAAATTCCTAAAGTCATTCCAATATTTTGTAGTTGTTGATATAAAAGCATTCCTAAGATGCCAGAAATGATTAATTTATCGGTTGTATTTTCTGTTTCTTTTGCTAAATGAATTAAAATTTTATCAAAAGTAAAGATAGTACCAAGTAGAACTAAACTTCCTAGAAATCCAAAATTGGAGGCATATACCGCAAAAATAAAATCAGTTCCAGATTCTGGAAAATAAATAGGAGTATGATTGTAACCATGTCCTAAGATACCACTAGAACCAATGGCTGTTAAAGAATTTTCTAATTGCATTCCTGTTCCATTTCTCCAATCTAAAATACGATCAATTCGATAAAATAAATCTGTCCCAAATAAATCTACAAACAAATCTTGTTTCCAAAAATAAATTCCTAAAAAAATGCCAAGTATCACTCCAATTGTCAGGATACCTATAAGAAACCATCTCTTTCGTAAAGGAGAAACCCATAAAATAGATATCAAGATAATAGCATAAATAAAAACTGCTCCTGTATCTGGTTCTAAAAAAGTAAGAATAGCTGGAATCAAAAAGAGAAAAGTTACTTTTCCTAACAAAATCAATTCTTGTTTTAAAGTCGGTTCTTTTTTAAGTTTTTTGATCCAATTACTTGCAACAATACTAGTAGAAAGAATCAAAGCAATCTTCATAAACTCACTTGGTTGAATAGAACCAATTCCAGGAAAAATAAACCAACATTTACTTCCATTAATTGGTTTTCCAATTACCAAAAGTAAGAATAATAGAAGAATATTCATCATATAAATATACCAAGCAGATTGATAAAGAGTTTGGTTAGAAAGTTTTAAAATAAAAAAGATGACAAGAAAACCAATCAAGTACCAAATAAGTTGTTTAATGACTAGATTTCCTAACGAACTAGATAAATAAGTCATAGCACTAGAAATTGTAATCACACTAATTAACAGGAATAAAACAACACAAATAACAAGTGGTAAATGGATTTTTATTTTTTTTCTTGCTAACATAAGATCCCTCTTTATTAATATGAAATATTTTAAAAAAATTATTTATAGAGAGGATGAAAGTATGAAAAAAGACTTACCAGAAATATTTAAAAAACCAATTGATGGAACTCATGCAAACAACAAAAAAGTGTGCTATACGTCAGAAAATACAAAAAAAGAAGAGAAAAACTCTTCCTTGCGAAGCGTATCTGTTGAATCTTCGATGACAACAGTAGAAGAAAAAATTAGAAGATTATTCAAAAGCAGTCGTTATATTTTTAATATTGGTGTCATTATTAAAACCGATAAAAAAGATTATGATACCAAGATTGCTGGTAAAATGAAAAATAGTTTAGTAACAATTGATAATGAAGTAATCCCTATTGTAGAGATTAATGATATCATTATAAAAGACCGCATTTAGCGGTCTTTGATTAACTACAGGTAATAAAAGTATCAGGTAAACATCTTAATGCTCCAACACAGTTTAAATTAATGGTAAAGAAAGAATCTGTTGGTACATAAGGAGCAGTTACACTAGCTGCAGTATCTGGATTTGGAGCAAGAACACGGCAAGTTGCACAACATCCTTCTACATGTTCACATCGAAATACTGTACTAGTTGAAGTAGCACCATTTAAGGTATAAGGGAAAGACCATAATTCACCATCACTACAACGATAGAAAGTTACAGGTCTCGTATTATAGCATATGGTAGATGGAGTAGGTCCTAGAAATGGTCTATCACAACCATCCCCTAAACAATCAAATTTTTCACTACGATCTTGTAGTTTTACGATAAGTGCTAAAATATCTGCCAAACAGCAATTTTCATTATTAGTAGATGGTTTATTGTCTGGACACATGAAAATACCTCCTTTCCTAAAATCTTGATAATTATGTTTCGTTTTTCTAGTATCGATTTATCTCTATGGATGGTATCTTTTCTTGTAGTCAAATAAATTTTACTCCTTTATAATTATCTAATATAAGATATTCAAAATGCTAATTTTTGGTGTATTATTATTACCCATCTAGAAAATAGAAATTCGATGGAATTTTCTTGAAAACTAGAAAAGAATATGATACGATTAAAGAGTAAAAAATCACTGGACTGTTTATTTCAACTCTTTTCTCTTTCAAAAGATATGGAATTTGAAACAAAGAATCCAAGGAAAAGTAAGGAGGGAAAGAATATGGAATTTCAAGATAAAACAATAAAATGTGTAGATTGTGGTACAGAATTTGTTTTTACTGCAAGAGATCAGGCTTTTTATCAAGAACAAGGTTTTCAAAATGAACCAAAAAGATGTAAAGCTTGTCGTGATAAGAAAAAAGCAATGAAAAATAACGATCATGCAAAAGAAACAGAACAAAAGTAAATACTAGTAACCTAGTATTTTTTCTTTGAAAATCACTTTTTTTTCATTTTACTTTCATATTTTTTTCACATTTCTTTTCTATACTGAAAATGGAAAGGAAGTGGTAAAGTAGAAATAAAGTAAAATATATAAAATTACTCCTACTATATACGATAGCGAAAAAAGTGTATCTTTTCGATAATAAAGCAATTTAGAGATTTCTAAGTTGCTTTTTTTTTCTATTTTTGATATAATATTGCCAGTTCTAAAGGGGGATTATCATGAAAAATGAGGGAGAAGAGTTATTGTTATTACATCAAGGACTGATTCATCGTTATGCTAGTTATTATGCAAAACACTTATATTTATATGGCATAGAATATGAAGATTTATATCAAGTTGGTTGTATAGCAATTCTAGAAAATTATCAAAATTATCAGATGGATAAAGGAAAGATGTCTACTTATTTTGGGGCTATCATTCGTTATCAAATGTTAGATTATATTCATCACAATAGTACCATTACTTATGTACCCAAGAATTTAGAGGAACTATCTCGAAGATTGGATTCTCAAAATTGTGATTTTTATAAAAGAAATGGTAGAAATATGAATATTAGTGAGCAACTAGATTGTTTGTCAAAAATCAATCATAGTGCTTATCAAACCAATCTAGATTTATTAAAATTATTAGAAAAATTGATTCAATATCATGCAATGAGTAAAAGAGTATTCTTAAACGATTTCATAGAAGAAGTAAATTTTGTAGAATATGAAGATTTCAATCAGAATTTAGTAATAGAAGATTGCCTAGAACTGGATTATTCGTTAGAAGAACAATGTATTTCTAATCTTTTGATAGAAGATTTTGCCACACGTTTGAGAAAGTTAAATATTCGAAAAGAAAATATTGAAATTTTTTTAAATTGTGCGAAATTAAAAAAAGAAGGCTCCACTGATTTAAAAACAATAGCAGCAAAATATAAAGTGAGCCAACAAGCAATTGATAGAAGATATCAAAGAGTATTAAAAAAGGTACGAAAGAATATTTCCCTTTTTCAAGATTTATGGGAAGATGAGAGATGAAAAAGTATCATTATTTGGAAACAGAGATAGGTCTATTAGAATTAGAAGAAACAAATACAAAATTAACAAAATTATCGTTGGTAATGAAGAAAACCAAACCAGAAACCCCTTCTTTGTTTTTAGAAAAAGCAAAAATAGAATTATTAGAATACTTTCTGGGAAAAAGAACCACATTTGATTTAGAGTTAGAACTCATTGGAACTTCCTTTCGAAAGAAAGTATGGGAACAATTATTAGAAATTCCTTATGGAGAAACAGTAAGTTATTCGGAGATTGCCAAAAAACTAGGAAATGTAAAATTAACA
This sequence comes from uncultured Bacilli bacterium, assembly GCA_947632565.1. GTDB lineage: Bacteria > Bacillota_I > Bacilli_A > RF39 > UBA660 > Alloscybalousia. The sequence continues at coordinate 8,880 of CANRPT010000015.1, forward strand.
CGTGCAGTAGGAGGAGCAATCCACCATAATCCTTTATTGATTTTCATTCCTTGTCATAGAGTCATTGGAAAAAATGGTAGTTTAACAGGATTTGCTTATGGAACGATGATCAAAGAAAAATTATTAAAGTTAGAACAAAAACAAAAATAAGAGTAGGCATTTTTCTTCCTTTTTCATAGATTATAGTGGTGATTAGATGAAAAATGAAATTCGTATAACTTATCCCAAAACAGAGTTTTTAAAACTGAATCAAGAATTAAAAATTTATATTGGCTCTTTATTCGATGAGTTTTTAGATTTAGGAGAATCCATACAGCAACCGGAATTTTCTTATTCTTTAGATTCTTATTATGAAAAATATACAAATGATCCTTATTTCTCTTATGTGTTTTTTACTTCTATGAATACAGGAGGGGCACATCCCAATAATACGATAAAAACCTTTGTCTATCAAAAAGAAGAAAAGAAAGTAATAACAATTTCAGATTTAGAACAGAAAAATCCTAATCTTCTTTCTATTTTATCGGAGGAAAGTAGAAAATTATTAAGAGAAAATCCAAAAATAGAACATACGAAATTAGGAGAAGAAATGTTATTAGAAGGAACCAAACCAACTCTTGATAATTTTCAAAATTTTGCTTTCACCAAAGATGGAATGCTAATCTTTTTGGAACCTTATCAAGTTGCTCCTTATGCCGAGGGAAGCTTTCGTATTCTGATACCAAATTCTAAATTGGGATTTTCATAAGAAACTCTACTTCTAGTTGGGATACAAATCATTTCTTTTTTGTTAAAATGAAAAAAAGGAGTGATGTTATGAATCAGGAAAAAATAGGAAAATTCATACAAGAATTAAGAAAACAGCAAAATTTAACACAACTACAATTAGCAGAAAAACTAGGAGTAACAGATCGAGCAGTATCCAAATGGGAAAATGGAAGATGTATGCCAGATTTATCTTTATTTATCCCTTTATCACAAGAATTAGGAATTACGATCAATGAGTTGTTAAGTGGAGAAAGATTAACAGAAGAAAAATACCAACAGAAATTAGAAGAAAACTTTATCATTCATTTTGCTACGATGAAAAAAAAGATAGGAAAAATATTTTTCGTTTTAAAAGTAGGAGTTATAGTAATTTGTATCACAATTTTAATGAGTCTTTTATCTTTTGTAGTAGGACATACTCTTTTCACAGAATACTGGGATACGAAAATTCCTTTATTACAAGATGAATTTCAAGTAACTGTTTGCCAATACCGAGAAGATTTTTTGTTACTAGACGTAGAGGCATTAGATGGATTCCATGTCAATGGGCTCATAGAAGATCAAACCAAAACGGAACTCAAGATGACTTTTTACCGAACAAGAAAAGAACGAAAGGATAAAAATCAATTGGATGATCATGGATTTGGAACCCTTTTAATTCCTTCCCAAATAAAAAGTATTTATGCAAATGGAATGTTAGTATGGGATTCTTCTTTTCCAACAAATGCTTGTGAGGATTCACATGAATAGGAAATGAGGATAAACGCATGAATTTTGAAATCATGTGTTTTTTCTTTCCTATAGGGTTGTATATACTGTTACAAGTAATGTTTCTTGTATTCCCTCATGCAAGTTTTTCTTGATTTGAAAGACATTTTATGATAGAATATAGTCATTTGGAAGGAGGATATTATAATGAATCCATATGAATTATTACAAATATCCCAAACTGCTACGAATCAAGAAATTAACGAAGCATTTCTAAAACAAGTTTATTTATTTTGTGGAAATGACTCGAATCAGAAAAATGAAGCAGGAGATTATTTATTGAGTCAATATTTAGAAGCAAGAAAACAATTATTAGATTGCGAAAAAAGAAAGAAAATTGACCAAGAATTACAAGAAAAAAAGAAAATGTTACCTTCTACCAAAGAACGCTTTGAAGAAAAAAAGAATTGGATGATTACTTCTATTAATCAAAGTATTTTTGAAACAGAAGAAAAAACAACTTTTTCCTTTCCTCTATGGGATAAAAAAGTAGAATTAGAGGGTAAATTTTTCGTGATTGTAGAAACAGGAAATGTGATGATAACATATGCAAAATTGTTCTATCATGCAGATAGAACGTATTGTGAATTAAGAGAATTTTTTTCCAATCAAGATATCATGGGGTTATCTTATGATTTAGGGGATCATCCTGCTACAGGTAAAATCATGCCATGGGAAAAAGTTGTTTTTAGAATTGGAAATTATAAAGAACAAGCAGTAGCTTTTCCTCTTTATCAAGTAGTTCCTTTAAAGTTTATTAGAAACGGGAAAACAAAAGAAAGCGTCTTAAGAAGAATATGTGAAAGTATGAGTAATTTCTATCAAAAGAATCCGAGTAGTTTACAAGAATTATTTGAAGCAGCTTTACAAGAACAAGAAGAATATGAAAAAAGGGTAAGAAAAGAAAAAGTAAGAGATTAAAAAATAATCTTTCAAACTTTTCTTTTTTTATGGTTTATGATACCATTATTTTAGGTGATATTATGGCAAGATATGGTTTTAAAGTTTATTTGAAAGATGGAGATACGAAAACGGTTTATTTCAGTGCTTTAGAAAAAGCATCTTTGCAGGAAATGGATTCTTTTGTTTTAGAACAAGGAATTTTTGCTTTAGAAAATAAATTAGCAGAAGAATTAACAGTTTTACCACAAGAAATAGAAAAAGTTAAAATTTTGCAAGTTCGAAAACAAACAGAATTTTCTCTTTGTATCGGAAATCCTTATTTAAATCCTATTCTAATGGAAATCAAAAATAGTCATAAAATACCAACCACACATCCTGTTTATCAAGATATGAAAAAATATTTATTTCAAAATTTATGGTCGGAGAATTATCGTTATTTTTTAGATGAAATTTATTCTTATCAAAATCAGTTTCATTCGTTATTAGAACGTTACTGTCTTACCTATCATCAATATTCTGAGGGAGCAGAAGATGATCGATATCAGAAAGAATTGGAAGAGGATATTCTAGAAAATTTAAAAAACTATAAGAATTATCGAGGGTTATGTATTTGTCGAAAAAAACAAGAGGAAAAAGCGATGCAAACAAGATTCTCTCATTTAAAAATATCCTCTCAAATTGCCACTACTCCTTATCATTTGTCTTCTTCTTCTTCTTATTCTTTTTTAAGTACAGAAGAAAAAGTATCCCATTATAATCAAAAACATGATGAATACTTAAGTCCTGATGAATATCAGATGATGCAAGGGGAGGATGAGCCATATCAATACCGATCAAATTCCTAAGGAGATAACAGACTTTATTACTTATTTAGAAGTAGAAAAAAATGATTCTGATTATACCATGTTAAATTATCAAAATGATGTTATACAGTTCTATCATTATTGTATGGATCATCATATTGCTTACCAAAAAATTACCTATTTACAAGCAAGAGGATATATTAATGATTTGTATGAAAAGAAAGAAAAGGCAACTTCTATTAGTCGAAAAATATCAGCGATTCGTAGTTTTTACCGCTATTTAGCAAACCAAGGAATAGAAAACTATTCATTTCATCTTTTAAAACTTCCGAAAAAAGGGAAAAGACTTCCTAAATTTTTAGAATATAATGAAATCGATGAAATTTTTGATATTCCTGATTTAAATACACCATTAGGACAAAGAAATGCTTTAATTTTAGAAATGCTTTATGCTACGGGAATGCGTGTGGGAGAATTAGTAAGTATTCAAGTAGGAGATATTAATCATTCCAATCAAACAATTAAAATTTTAGGAAAAGGCAATAAAGAAAGAATTGTCTATTACAATAAAATAACCGAAAAAAGGTTGAATTTTTATTTAAAAGAAGGAAGAGAAAAATTAAATTCAAATGGAAATCCCTTTTTATTTTTAAATCATAGAGGAAACCAATTAACTACTAGGGGAGTAGAATTAATCATGGATCAAGTAATTCAAAAGACTTCAATTACCAAACACCTTACTCCACATATGTTAAGGCATAGTTTTGCAACCCATTTATTAAATGAAGGATGTGATTTGTTAAGTGTACAAGAATTATTAGGACATGAATCTTTATCTGCGACAAATATTTATACCCATATTACGAATGATCGAATGAAAGATGTTTACTTAAAAACACATCCAAGAGCTAGAAAATAAAAAGAAAAGAGGAAGTTAATGGTGAAAAAGATGTATCAGAAATATTTCCAAGAAAGACCAGATTTTGATCAAAAAATTACTTTGGGGATTCTTTGTTTAGTCGTGGTAATCGCAGGAGTATTTGGTTTTTTATACGAATATATCTTTTATTATTTCAATGGTGGAATGCAACAGTTTTATTGGCGAGGAGGTAACTTCTTACCTTGGATTAATATTTATGCTTATGGAGCATTAGGAATTCTTTTTTTTACATTTCGATACCGAAAAAATCCCTTAAAAGTATTTTTTCTTAGTTTACTGATTTGTGGAGTTTTAGAGTTTATATCCGGATATGTCATGTACAATTTTTTTGATGGATGGCGCTGTTGGGATTATAATCAGGAAATTTTCAATTTTGGTAATATTGGTGGTTTTATTTGCTTTAGAAGTGTTACCTTTTTTGGACTATCAGGATTAATGCTAATGTATTTGGTTCTGCCATTTTGTTTTTACTTAGCAAGAAAGTTAAATAAAAGAGTTTTTTTAGCAATTGCTTTTACTTTATTTACTATTATTTTTATAGATGAAATTTATAATTTAGTAGTTGCAAGGATTTTGCATACACCAAGAGCACCAGATATTTATAAAAAGATTGGACTTCATTTTGTTGAATTTTAGAAAGAAAAATGGTAAAAATGAGATAGATTTTTTATCCAGAAAGTAGGTTGTAGAATGAAACAAATTCAAAAAGTAAAAAATATGTTAGGTTATAATTTTAAAACATTAATTAGTTTTGAAATCCTTTATAAATTAGCATCAACACTAATTTTTATTCCCTTTTTTTATTTTCTATTTCATCAAATAGTGGAAGTAACGGGATACCATTATTTAACATTTGAAAATGTTTTTTCTTTTTTACAAAATCCATTTACAATTCTTTTTTTAATCCTTCTATTAGTAATTGTTACTTTTTGTACTTTAATTGATGTTAGTACTGTGATTATTATTCTAGATTGTTCTTATCAAAAAAAGAAAGTTTCTATGAAAGAAGCAGTAATTCTAGCAGGAAAAAAAGCTCTTCAAGTATTTCATTTTAAAAATATATTTCTGATCTTCTTCCTCTTATTCTTAATTCCCTTTTTAAATATTGGAATTTCCTCAAGTTTGATTTCTACGATTTCTGTTCCAGAATTTATTTTAGATTATATTCATGCCAATCCAATTCTTTCTACAATCTATAGTATCTTTCTAGTACTTTTAGCCTTTCTTCTCTTAAGATGGATTTATACAACTCATTATTTTATTCTAGAAGATAAAAATTTGAAAGAAGCAAAAAATAGTAGTATTCAATTAAGCAAGAAAAATTGCTTCCAAGATTTTTTTACGATATTCTTAATTGAAATTGGAATCAGTTTTTTATACTTTCTTTCTATCCTGATAGGAATCTTTTTCATTCTGTTGGTATCCCATACGTTAGGAAAAATTATAATTTTAGGAAATCTTTCTATCACTGTTATCTGGCTAATTTTACTATTTTCTATTTATATTATGATGTTACTCCCAACTCCTATTAGCTATGCTTGTATCAGTGCATTATATTATTACCATAAAGAAAGAAAACAAGAACCAATAAAACATATCAAACTAAATGAGAAAGAATTAAAGAAAAAAAATCGATTATTTCAAACCATTGTAACAACAATTGGAATATTAGTTTTAATTGGTGGTATAGTATTGACAGATGCTATCATAAACCAAAGAGTATCTTTCCATTTTGAATATGATAGAATCATGGAAGTAACTGCACATCGAGGAGCTTCTGCCTTTTATCCAGAAAACACCATGAGTGCTTTTGTGGGAGCTAAAGAATTAGGAGCAGATTGGATTGAATTAGATGTGCAACAGACGAAAGATCAAAAACTAATTATTCTACATGATACAAATCTCAAACGAACAACAGGTTTTTCTAAAAATACTTGGGAAGTAACTTATGAAGAAATCAAAGACTTAGATGCAGGAAGTTTCTTTGATTCCCAATATCATACAGAAAGAATTCCATTACTAGAAGATGTCTTAGAATTTGCGAAGAGTCAGGATATCAAATTAAATATTGAATTAAAGCCAACCGGAAAAGAAAAAGATTTTGAAAAGAATGTAGTAGATATGATCAAAGAATATCATTTGGAAGATTCTTGTGTAATTACCTCACAAGTTTATGAAGTATTAGAAAAAGTAAAACAGCATGATAAAGACATCAAAACAGTATATGTAATGAGTTTTGCTTATGGAAATATAATAAGTCTAACTGCTGCTGATAGTTTTAGTATTGAAGCATCTAGTATTACCAAAACTTTAGTAGAAAATATTCATGCAGCAGGAAAAGAAGTTTATGCTTGGACAGTCAATACAGAAAATAGTATTAGTGAAATGATACAGTTTAATGTAGATAATATTATTACCGATCAAATTACGTTAGCAAAAGATACGATTTCAACTCAAAGACCTACCAGTCTTTTAGAAAATTATTTAGAATTATTAACGAATCTATTACAGAATTCTTAAAAGAGAAAGATTTTACAAAAAGGATTTTACAAAAATTCCTTTTTTCTTTATAATATTTTTAGAAATGAAAATAGGAGAGATATCATGGAAAAAAAGAAAAAAGAAATTGTTAGAATGTTATTAAATCAAGATTTCGAAGAAAAAGATGAAGAAGAAATTATTGATCTTTTAATAAATAGTCCCATTACCGTAGATGTAGACAAAGAAAATGATGAAAAAATGACTTTTGGTGATAAAGTAGCAGATAAATTATCAGAAGTAGCTGGTAGTTGGACTTTTATTATTTGTTTTAGTTTATTTTTAATTTTTTGGATTATTTTAAATGCAGTAATATTAAAAGATGCAGTTGATCCTTATCCTTTTATTTTATTAAATTTGTTGTTATCGTGCTTAGCAGCTTTACAAGCACCTATTATTATGATGAGTCAAAATAGACAATCGAAAAAAGATACGATTCGTAATAAAAATGATTATCATACGGATTTAAAAAGTGAATTAATTCTAGAACAGTTGCATGATCATATTGAAAAAGTATTACAGAATCAAAATAAAATTTTATCTTATTTAAAAAAGGAAAATTTAGAAGAAAATCATCTAGAAGAGAAAGAAAAATAGTTTTTCTATTCTTTTTTATTTTTTTAGAAAAGAGGAATGAAGATGGATTTAGAAAAGGAAATCTTTCAAAAAAGTGTCATTCAATTCGAAAAGTTAGCTCCTTATGGGTTTCAAAAAAAAGACAATCGATATCTGATTTCTAAAACAATTTTAGAAGATACGTTCCGAATCGATGTAGAAATATCAGAGTCTGGTATGATTGGGGCACATGTTTTTGATTTATCTTTTCCAGAAGAGTATACGAACTATCGTGTGATTCAGCCAACGGGAAAGTTTGTGAAAAAAGTAAAAGAAGAAGTAGAATCTTTTTTAAACGATATCAAAAATCACTGTACTACTACGAATTATTTTGTTACCAATCAAGCAAATCGCATCACAGAACTGATTTTTCAAGAATATCATGATCTTCCAGAATTTCCCTGGGAGAATGCAAAAGAACATGGGGTTTTTCGAAATCCCTTGAACCAAAAATGGTATGGTTTAATTATGTATATCAATCAGAATCACCTCAATCAGAAAGATCAGATGGTAGAAATTTTAAATATCAAATTACCAGAAGAAAAGATTCCTATTTTATTAAAAAGAAAAGGATTTTATCCGGCTTATCATATGAATAAAAAGAACTGGATTACGATTTTATTGGATGATACGATTTCTGATCAGGAAATTCTTGATTATCTCAAAGAAAGCCATCGTTTTACAGAACAGATAAGAGAATGGTTGATTCCTGCCAATCCGAAGTATTATGATATGATTCATTGTTTTGATCATACGGATACTATTTTCTGGAAACAATCAAGTAACGTTCAAGTAGGGGATCAAGTTTATATTTATGTAACCAATCCTTATGCTGCTATTTTATATCAATGTGAGGTATTAGAAGTAGGAATTCCTTATTCTTATCAAGATCGTTATTTATCCATTCAAAGAGGAATGAAATTGAAATTCATTCATCGATTTGATCAAAACCAATTTCCTTTGGAAAAATTAAAGGAATATGGAGTGCAATCAGTTCGTGGTCCTAGATCGATTCCTGCTAAACTATCTTCAGCTCTAAAGAAAAGTTTTTCAAAAGATCATGAATCGTAAAAGATGAAAAATAAAATGGTTTCCTAGAAATTTCACTACTGTTATGATATACTTGAACTATTATAGAAAGGTGATGAATATGGAGATAAAATCAAAAAAGAAATTCCCATTCTGGCAAATGATTGTCGTTATTTTGATTATCCTTTTTACAGGAATATGCTGCTATTTTATTTTTTATCAAAACTTTCAGAAAGAAAAGCAACCTTCTGATGATACCCAAGAAGAAGAAAAACTTCCTGATGTTTCTTTTCCTGAACCAGAAGAAACACCAATTCGTAATGAATTAGCAATCGAACTTTATAACATATTAATGGATTATGGAAATTGTGGAAGTAATATGTTGGAATATTACCAAAAAGATAAAGTAACGATTGATGATTTTTCGAATGAGGAGAAAAATAGAATTATCATTGATAAAATGAGTAAAGAATATCAGCCAATATCAGAAAAGTCTTTTACCAAAGATCAAATTTTAGAAGTAAAAAATCGTTTATTTGGTGAAAAAACTTCCTTTGAAATTCCAGAAACATATGAGTCAGGATGTAAAATTTTTTATAAAAAGAAAAATGATAATAAATATTATGTTACGGATGAATGTGGAGGGGCTATGTGTTCGCCAGAGTTTGCCGGTGAAATCATTAAAGCTGTACAAGTAGGTGATTTGGTATACCTAGATCAAAGAGTTGTGTTTGGAACTGTTTTACCACTAGATTTAGAAGAATATTATTCGCCAATTTCTTTCTATCAAGATCCGGAACAAACTATTTTTCTAGGAAAAAAAGAATTAAAAAATCACGATAATACCGTAAGAAGTAATATTAATGGTATTTTAGATACGAGTGATTTTCAAGAACAAGCAAGAGTATATCGTTTTACTTTCCAAAAAAATGGAGAAGATTATGCTTTTGTTCAAATGGAAAGAATTCAATAAAAAAATTGCATAAAATTAATAGAAAAGGTGCTAAAATGAAACAAAATAAATTTTTATTGATGCGACAATTATGTTTATCTTTTACTGCTATCATCCTTTTAACTTGGGCATTCTTTCAAAATCAGTTCATGGGAAAAGTAATCATCCTTCCTTTTTTTATTTGTAGTGTGGCAATATTTGGAGAAAGTATCTTTTTCTTACTCCAAAAAGAAAAGATTGCTAGCATATTTCAGCTGATTTTTCGCATTAGTTTTTTTACCTATGCTTTTGGTTTTTTGGCTTATATCGTTTATGATAGTATCATGCGAAAAAATTATTCTTCTCTTTTTTCCGTTTTTCTTTTTCTCCTTTTTTTGATTCCTTTTTTTCGAGGTGCTTTTCGAAAAAGAAAATAGGTTTTCTTCTTCCAAATATTTTCCTAAAAACTATTGAATTTTAGGAAAGATTTCAGTAAAATGAAGTTAGTAGAGTAGAGAGGATGATAATATGTATCAAATTATTATTATTGGAGCAGGACCTGCTGGACTTACCAGTGCTTTATACGCTTTAAGAGCCAATAAAAAGGTTTTACTGCTAGAAGCTAAAGCTTATGGTGGTCAAATTTTAACGGCTAATAGTGTAGAAAATTATCCTGGTATTGAAAAAATATCTGGTGTTGATTTTGCTGATCAGTTGTATCATCAAGTAGAAAAATTAGGAGTAGAAATCAAATATGAAACAGTATTACGTGTAGAAAGTGATAAAACAGTTATTACCAATAACGGAAAATATCAAGCTGATGCCATCATTATCGCAACAGGAGCTTCAAATCGCAAATTAAATATTGAAAGAGAACAAGAATTTGTAGGAAAAGGAGTTTCTTATTGTGCTAGCTGTGATGGAACCTTTTATAAAAATAAAATAGTAGCGGTTAATGGTGGTGGAAATACAGCTTTAGATGATGCTCTCTATTTATCGGGAATCGCTGCTAAAGTATACTTAGTTCATCGAAGAGAAGAGTTTCGTGGAGAAAATAAAACATTAGAAGAATTAAAAAAGAAAGAAAATGTAGAATTTATTTTAAATGCAAACATTGTATCTTTGAATGGAAAAGATCACTTAGAATCCATTACACTAAAAGATCAATCTGAAAACACAAGAGAGATTTCAGTAGATGGATTATTTATTGCCATTGGGCAAGAACCAAAAAATGAAATATTTAGTAATGTAGTAGATTTGGATGACAAAGGATATATTCTTTCGGAAGATGGAGTACATACCAAAACAGAAGGAATTTATGTGGCAGGGGATACCCGTGTGAAATTATTAAGACAATTAACTACTGCAGTTAGTGATGGTAGTATTGCTGCAACGGTAGCAATTCGTGAAATGGCAAAAAATTAGAAAAATAAAGTAGAATAGGGTTTATCATATTTCCTATTCTTTTTTATTACCTGAAAAATAAAAAAATTAGCACTCACTATTGACAATTGCTAAAACAAGAGGTAAGATTAAAACTGTTAGGAGATGATTGTTTTGAAAAAACAATTTAAAGCAGAATCTAAGAAATTATTAGATTTAATGATTCATTCTATTTATACGAATCAAGAAATATTTTTAAGAGAATTAATCTCGAATGCTAGTGATGCAATCGATAAGTTATATTATCTTTCTTTAACCAATAAAGAGATTAAGTTAAAGAAAAAAGACTTTAAAATTACACTAGCCATTGATAAGAAAGCAAGAACTTTAACGATTACAGATAACGGTATTGGAATGAACCAAGAAGAATTAGAAGAAAATCTAGGAACGATTGCTAAAAGTGGATCTTCTTTATTTAAAGAAGCCATGGAGAAAAAGAAAAATATTGATATTATTGGACAATTTGGAGTAGGTTTTTATTCTTCTTTCATGGTAGCTAGTAGCGTTTCTGTTACTTCTCGTAAATATGATAGCGAAAAAGCTTATACTTGGATTTCTAGTGGAGTAGATGGATATCAAATCAAAGAAAGTAAAAAAGATACCATTGGTACTGAGATTGTCCTTACCTTAAAAGAAGGAGAAGAGTATGATTCTTTCTTAGAAGAATATATTATTCGAAAGATTGTGAAGAAATATTCGGATTATATCTCTTACCCAATTACCATGAATGTAACGCATCGTCATAAAAAAGAAAATAGTGAAGAATATGAAGAACATACCGAAGAAGAAACCCTAAATAGTATGATTCCTCTTTGGAAAAAAGAGAAAAAAGAAATTAAAGAAGAAGAGTATCAACAATTTTATCATGATAAATTCTTTGATTATGAAGATAGTTTACATACCATTCATTCTAGTGTAGAAGGAAAATGTACGTATACCACTCTTTTATATATTCCTTCTCATGCACCATATGATTTTTATACCAAAGAATATGAAAAAGGATTACAACTCTATGCTAATGGAGTTCTAATCATGGAAAAATGTAAGGAACTTTTACCAGACTACTATAGTTTTGTGAAAGGATTAGTAGATACGAGTGATTTATCATTAAATATTTCCAGAGAGATGTTACAACAAGATAAGAATTTAGAATTAATTGCGCAAAATATTGAAAAGAAAATTCAAAAAGAATTAACTACGATGCTAAAAGAAGATCGTGAAAAATATGAAAAATTCTTTACTGCCTTTGGAATGCAGTTGAAGTTTGGAATTTATAATAGTTATGGAATGAAAAAAGAAGAGTTACAAGATTTATTATTATTCCCTTCTTCTAAAGAGAAAAAATTTGTTACCTTGCAAGAATATGTTTCTCATATGCCAGAAAAACAAGATAAAATTTATTATGCTTGTGGCGAGACAGTAGATAAAATAGATTTATTACCACAAGTAGAAGCATTAAAAGAAAAAGGTTATGAAGTGTTGTATTTCACAGACTATGTAGATGAGTTTGTAGCACAAGTATTAAATCGTTATCAAGAGAAAGAATTTGTGAATGTTGCCGATAGTCAAGTGGATTTAGATACCGAAGAAGAAAAGAAAGAACTTGCTAAGCAAAATGAAGAATTGAAAGATATTTTTACCATCATGAAAGATACGCTAAAAGATCAAGTGAGTGATATTCGTCTTACCCATCGTTTGAAGAATCATCCGGTTTGCTTAACTTCCGAAGGAAATGTTTCCCTAGAAATGGAAAAAGTTATCAATGCGATGCCAACGGATGAAAAGATTAAAGCAAAAGCCATTCTAGAGATTAATGCTAATCATGAAATTCGTAAAAAACTAGAAACCTTATATCATGAAAATCCAAGTGAATTGGAAAAATATACTAAGATTTTATATGCGCAAGCTAGATTGATTGAAGGATTACCGATTGAAAATCCAACCGAGATTAGTAATTTAGTTTGTGAAGTAATTGCGAGATAGACTACTAGAAATAGTAGTTTTTTCTTGCATAAAATAGAAAAAGAAGTATAATAATGCTACGATGAAAAGGAGAGATAGTAATGTCTTATGTAGCATATGAAAACCAGTGCGGTGGGTGTAAATATTATGATTTTCAAGGAGATCATAGTAAAGGATACTGTAGTTGGTATCGCAGTTACTATTATCCAGGAGATAGTTGCTCTCATCAAGATGCTAGAGAGAGTTCTACTAGTACCTGTTATCTGACAACGATTATTTGTGAATTACTAGGATATCCAGATAACTGTTATGCGTTAGCAACGTTAAGAAATTTTAGAGATCAAGTCATGCAAAAAGACGAAAAATATAAACCTTTGCTACTTGAATATGATGTAGTAGGGCCTCAATTAGCTTCTATGATTCGTGAAAGTAGCAAAGAACAAGGAAATGATTTTCAAGATTGTTTGAAGCAGTTTTATCAAAAGTTTATTGTTTCTACTATTTCTCTGGTAGAACAGCATCAAGTAGAAGAAGCTGTTTCTCAATATAGAAAAATGATACAAGTATTAAAAGAATATTATGGAGTCAAAGAAATAACAGAAGAAGAATTATCAAATTATCAAAACTATGATTTTCATCAAGGTGGTCATGGAAAACTAAAAAGGAAAACCCTTTTCCAAAGCAGTTAAAGATTCGTAATCGAAAATGGAAAAATAGATTGATAAAAAGTTATCTTTTCTTGTATAATGAAATAGGGTGTGAGAATATGAATCAGAATGAATTAAAAGAAATAACTTCACGTGATGTTGATTTTGCACAGTGGTATACAGATATTTGTAAGAAAGCAGAATTGATTGATTATTCTAGTATCAAAGGATGTATGGTGATTCGTCCTTATGGCTATGCTATTTGGGAAAATATTCAAAAAGAATTGGATCGAAGATTCAAAGAAACTGGTCATGAAAATGTAGCAATGCCCATGTTTATTTCGGAATCTTTACTACAAAAAGAAAAAGATCATGTAGAGGGATTTGCTCCAGAAGTTGCGTGGGTTACGCATGGAGGAAATGAAGAATTACCGGAAAGACTTTGTGTAAGACCAACTAGCGAAACTTTATTTTGTGAACATTATGCGAATATTGTCAAGAGTTATCGTGATTTACCAAAATTATATAATCAATGGTGTAGTGTTGTTCGTTGGGAAAAAACAACACGTCCTTTTTTAAGAAGTCGTGAATTTTTATGGCAAGAAGGACATACGGTACATAGAACAAGTGAAGAAGCAAAAGAAGAAACTTTAAAAATGCTAAATATTTATGCAGATTTTTGTGAAAACATCTTAGCAATTCCTGTGATCAAAGGAGAAAAAACAGCTAAAGAAAAATTTGCTGGAGCAGAAAATACTTATACGATTGAAGCTTTAATGTATAATGGAATCGCTTTACAATCTGCAACTAGTCATTATTTTGGAGATAACTTTGCAAAGGCTTTTCATATGAAATTTATGGATAAAGATAATCAAGAAAAATATATGTATCAAACTTCTTGGGGATTATCTACTCGTATTATTGGTGCTATGATTATGACACATAGTGATGATCATGGATTAGTTCTACCACCTCATATCGCACCAATGAAAGTAACAGTGATTCCCATTGGAAAGAATCATACAGAGGTAATAGATAAAAGTTATGAAATAGCGAAAAATTTGAAATTAGAAGGAATTTCTTGTACGGTAGATGATAGTGAAAAATCACCAGGATACCGTTTTGCTGAGGCCGAAATGAGAGGAATCCCAGTTCGAATTGAACTAGGGCCAAGAGATTTAGAAAAAAATACTTGTATCTTAGTAAGAAGAGATACTTTAGAAAAAGTAGAAGTATCTTTAGAACATGTATTAGAAGAAGTAGTAAAATTATTATCTGATATACAAAATAGTATGTATTTTCGTGCCAAAATGAGAAGAGATGAAATGACAAAGTCAGCTACAACCTTAGAAGAAATGAAGAAATTATCAGAACAAGAAAATGGTTTTATCAAAGCTTATTGGTGCGGAAATCGTACTTGCGAAGAAAAAATCAAAGAAGAAACTGGAATTACTTCTCGTTGTATTCCTTTTGAAGAAGATAATCAAGAGGGAATCTGTTGTGTTTGTGGGAAAAAGGCAGAGCACCTTGTTTATTGGGGAAAACAATATTAGAAGAGAGTTTTCTCTTTTTTTTTGAAAAAATTCTTTTCTTCTTTCCCTAATAACGATATAATGAAATCAAGATAGGATAGGGATAGTATGTTAGGAAAAATAGTGGAAGTTTTAGAAAATTCAGTTCTTGTTGAGTTGGTAGAAAATATTCCTACTCAACAAAGTCTAATTCATAAATATGCAATGTTAGATGATGAAAATCATAAATTGATAGGAGAAATCGTTCAACAGAAAAAAGAAGTGATTTTTATCAATCTTTTAGGAGAATTGGTAAATCAAAAATTTATTTTTGGAACAACAATAAAACCATCTTTTCAGGCTCTTGTTTCTTTATTAACAGAGGAAGCAATTTCTATTTTAATAGGAATGAATTACTCTTCTAATCAAGAACTTTATATTGGTAATAATCCGATTTATGAAAAGGTAAGAATAGGAGCAAATATGAATGCTCTCTTTAGTCATCATTTTGCGATATTAGGTTCTAGTGGAAGTGGAAAAAGTAGTGGGTTTGCAAGAGTAATCCAAAATCTTTTTACCATTCCTAATTATTTAGCTTATTATGCTAATATCTTTTTATTTGATGCTTACGGAGAGTATCACCATGCCTTTTCATCAATTTCGAAAGGAAACCCTAATATCAATTTTAAAATTTATACGACAGATACTAATTTTGCCCAAGAAGAATTAATTCGTATTCCAATCTGGTTATTAGGAGTAGATGAATTAGCTTTATTGTTAGGTGTAGAAAAACATTCTCAAATTCCTATTTTAGAAAAAACACTAAAATTAGTAAATATTTTTGTCCAAGAGGAAGCAATGGTTATCAAAAGTAAAAATGATATTATTGCACGTGCTCTTTTAGATATTTTGAGTAGTGGAAGACCTTCTACTCAAATTAGAGATCAAATATTTTCTATCTTATCTACTTATCATACCAAAGAACTGAATTTAGAAACTCAAATTGTTCAACCTGGATATACAAGACCATTGAAACACTGTTTATTAATTGATGAAGCTGGAAAAATTAGAGAAATGGAACTAATTATGGAATTTCTACATCAATTTTTGGATGATAATACTGAGCTTTCTATGCCAAAAGGAAATTTTTCTTATACATTAGAAGATTTAGAACATGCTTTAGATTTTGCTTTAATTGAAGAAGGAATATTAAAAAGTGATAAGATTTATGATGATAATAACTTGTTACGGGTGAGACTTCATTCTTTAATTCATAGCAGTAATAAAGAACTTTTTGATTATCCAGAATTTGTATCTAAGGAAGAATATATCCGAAGGTTAATTACTACTTCCGATGGAAGAAAGGCTCAAATTATTAATTTCAATATTGAGTATATCGATGATACTTTAGCAAAAGTTATTACAAAGATATATGCCAAGCTACTATTTGATTATTCCAAAAGCTTAAGAAATCGTGCTAATATGGCTTTTCATATTATTTTGGAAGAAGCTCATCGTTATGTACAGAATGATAACGATGTTTACTTAATCGGTTATAATATTTTTGATAGAATTGCCAAAGAGGGAAGAAAATATGGAGTATTATTAGGTTTTATTAGTCAAAGACCAAGTGAATTATCTACTACTGCCTTATCTCAATGTAGTAACTTTTTGGTATTTAAAATGATTTATCCTGATGATATTCAATATATCTATCAAATGATTCCAAATATGACTCATGAAATGATCAATCAATTTAAGATTTTATCTCCTGGTACTTGTATTGCTTTTGGAACAGCTTTTAAAATTCCTAGTTTAATTCGAATGGAAATGCCAAATCCAGCTCCAAGTAGTAGCAGTTGTGATATTAGTAAAGTATGGTTTATTGATGAAAAAAAATCTAATTCTGACTAGTTTTTCATAAGAAATAATGTTATACTGAAAATATAAAATAAAAGGCTTTAAGTATGGTACTTTAGGCCTTTTTTCTTGTCTTGTTTTGTCATAGGTAAAAAGAAAAAATAATTTATTGATGAAACATTTTTCTTTTTTTCTAATTTTTAATTCTTATTTATCAAAAGGAAATTTCTAGAGATTTTGGTTTTTAAGTACCATACTTAAAAACTAAGAAGGTGAAGAAAGATGAAAAAATTAAAAAAGGAATATTTTTATTTAATAATGAGTTTTCTCTTTTTATGTATATTTTTAGGAGTAGTGGGAATTAGTTATGCTTTTTTAACGACTACTGCCAAAGGGAAACAATATGTGATGTATACTGGTAATTTAGAAGTAGAATATCAAAAGAAAACAGATACCATTAACATTGAAAATGCTTATCCAATGACCAATCAACAAGGTTTAGATACTACTCCTCATACCTTTACAGTTACGAATACGGGAAATGTTACAGCGAAATATCAAATTCGTCTAGAGCTAGAGGAAAATGTTAAAAATCAAGTACCACTCAACAATATCAAAATGTCTTTTCAAATGAATAATGAGTCTGAAAGTGAACCTATTTTATTATCGAACTTAGAAACTAATTTAGTATTTACAAAAAATGTTTTAATAAAACCAGGAGAAAGTCATACCTATGGAATGAAACTATGGATCGATATCAATGCAGGAAATGAGATTCAAGGAAAAACGTTTAGTGCAAGAGTAGTAGTAGATAGTATTCAAGAATTAGCAGATCATTATGAAGTGGATACGAGACCAAATTTAACTTTAAAAGAAGGAACCTCTAATATTAGTTTAAAAGTAAATGATGATTATCAAGATTTAGGAGTAGAAAAAATAGAAGATGACCAAGAAATCTTTACGAGTGAAAATATTGAAAAAACAATAGAATATTTTGATGGAGAAAATCAAGAATTAAAGATAGTGGGAGAAGTAGATACTAGTAAAACAGGGGTATATTATATTACTTACAAAGTAACCGATAAAAGTAATAATATTGGACAAGTAGTAAGAGTAGTAACAGTCAATGAGACTTTAACAAGACCAAATATTTCTTTAAAAGGAAATGAGGAAGAAACCATTTACCAATATAGTACTTATATAGATTCAGGAGTAAACATAGAAGAGAAAAGTCAATTAATTACAATAGGAGAAGTAAAGACAAGTGTTCCAGGAACATATACCGTAAGATATATTGTGGTAGGTCAAAATAATCAAATGAATAGTATCACAAGAACGGTAATTGTGATTCCTCCTTATCAAGAAGAACTATTAAATGGAGCATACCCAATATTAACGGATAATCTAATTCCAGTAACAATAGAAGATGATGGAACTGTAAAAAAAGCAGATATTTATGAACCTTGGTATTCTTATGAAAGCCAAGAATGGGCTAATAGTGTAGTCGTAAGAAATAGTTATGATACCTTAAATAGTTATGGAAAAGTACATAGTGCTACCAAAGAAGAAGGATATGTATCCTTTGATGGAAAAGATGATTATATCGATTTAGGATTTGAAAATTATGATTTTCAAAATGCAATTACTTTAGCAGTGAGAGTAAAGATAAATGAGATTCCAATTAATAAACAATATGATTTTTTTGGAAATTGGGATAGTGGGGGTGGTGGATTTTGCTACACAAATGATTCCATATTTGCCCAATTTTATATCAATGGTGGATATAAGTTAGCTAGCTATTCAATAGCGAATTGGGAAGAATTTATCAAAGATTATCATACATTAGTTACAACTTATGATGGTAATACTATAAAATTATATATTGATGGGAAAGAAGTAGCAAAGAATGAGGTTTTTGGAACGATTCAAATATCACCAGTAGCTTTTGCTCTTGGTGCAGATTTTAATAAGGATGGTAATATTATTAATTACTCTAATGTAAATATAAAAAGTGCAGCGATTTATGATAGAACATTAGATGAGGAAGAGATTGCCAAAAGTTTTACAGATGAAATTCAAATTTATCATAGTGAAAATTTGTTAGTATATGAAGACTTCCGAGAAAAAGAATATGAAAATAATGAAGTAATACCAGAAGACTCTATCGAAAGTTATTTTGTTTGGATACCAAAATATAGTTACCAGATTTGGGATTTAGGAATTTATGAGGAAGCATCGACTTTACAAAATAAAGCACAAGAAATTAAAATTAAATTTGGATTAAAAAATACTTCGAATAGTAATAGTGGAGAATGCACAACTCCAGGAGTAGCAGGAGCAATAGGTTCTTGTAAAATCAATGATTATATGACCCATCCAGCCTTTTTAGCATTCGCTAGCAGTGGCTTCTGGGTAGGAAAGTTTGAGACAGGGTATGAGGGAGCAAATACAACAAAAGAAGCAGAAGTAAATAGCCCAGAATCAGATAAAATCATCATTAAACCGAATGTTTATAGTTGGAGAGGTATTAGTGTAGGAAATGCATTTCAAGCATCTTATGATTATTTAAGAGATGAAGATAGTCATATGATGAAGAATACCGAATGGGGAGCAGTAGCTTATTTACAACATTCCAAATATGGAAGTGCAACCAGTGTAAGAATTAATAATAATAACAATTATATTACAGGATATGCAGCAACAGAAGAACCAGAGAAAGGATTTAATAATGGACAAGATATTGAAGGAAATCATATAGAAGGTACTAATTTAAATCAAGATGGAAATTATACCAAAAGATATAATAGTGAAGTTGGTTATACCGCTTCTACAACAGGAAATATCACTGGAATTTATGATATGAGTGGAGGAGGTTGGGAATATGTAATGGGATATAACAATCAAACAACTAAACCAGATGTGCAAAACGAAATAACTAAGAATTATCCAGAATTTTTTACAGATGATAAATGGAAAAAATACTATGATAGTTATACAGCAGCCATGAATAATAATCTACAATATAATAATCGAATTTTAGGAGATGCAACAGGAGAGATGGGACCATTTGGACAGGAACAAGCCCCAAATCAAACTTCCTTTGTAGTAAGCAGTTGGTACAAAGATTATGCTTATTTTGTGGGATCTACTAGTCATTGGTTCATTCGCAGTGCCGTTTGGCATGACGGTACATATTCTGGTATTTTTTCATTTAGTGCTGGCACTGGAGAAATGGGTATATCTCATTCTTTCCGTCTTGTTTTAACACCATAACAAAAAAAGAGAAAGTTTGTTAGTTTTCTAACATTCTTTCTCTTTTAATTGATTAATCTCTGATAGTGATAAACCGGTATATTGTGAAATTTTTTCCATTGGTTCTTTTTCTTTTAACATAACTTTTGCAATTTTCATTTTTTCTTGTGTAATACCTTGTTCTAATCCATGCTCATGTCCTTCTTCATAAGAATCTTTTCGAATGGAATTTTCTTCTTTTTTTCTCACTGCTTCATGATCATAGGCATAGATAAACTCTTCATCCATTGCTAATCTCTCCAATTCTTCGATAATTTC
>CANRPT010000016.1 GCA_947632565.1 uncultured Bacilli bacterium
ATAATTATAGTATTTTTGATTTCTTTGAAGTATATAAGGATTATAACTTTCATCCCTCAAAAACTACAACATAGCGTAATTTTTATAGATTTTGATTGATATATTTGTCAATTTACAAAACATACTTGCATATTGACTTATCAATATGCTTAATATTAGTAGGAGAAAATACCATGAATAGATATTTAAAAGTTATGTTTGGAATATCATCTAGTGCAAATAATAATTTAAAATACAAAATTGATGAAATAAATATTTCAAATAATTGGAATCCTTCGGCACAAAATCCTAAAGAAATGGGTGGATTTAATTTTAGTACAGAAGATAAGATATTAAGATGGCTAGTAAGAGGAGATACATTATATGATGTAGAAATTCCTGATGATGCAGAGTTAATAGATTGTCCTAGTAAATCGGCTCCTCATGGAGTATTTAGAAGTAACAAAATAATCTTACATAATCCTAGAAAAGTAACTGATGAAATTGCTTTAGATTTATATAAAAAATCAAAGTTACCAACAGTTTCTTATTATAAAGCATTAGCAGGTTGTGCAATAAGAGGATATAGAAATACTTGTTTAGAAATTATCAAAGATAAAGTAGATAAAAATAATATTGATTTAGTTTTATCAGAAATTAATGATTTTGTATCTCCATTTAGGAATGATGATACTAAAAAGGAATTACAAGTATATGAAGAAGTTATGAAAATATTAAATAAAATTAAAGATTAAAAGTTGTTGTACTTTTTCCCCAATGTCATCAGTTTAGAAAGTCATATAACATAGCTCAACCTTGGCTTAATACACCAATAAATTTTAAAAATTAAGCAGTTTACTAATAATATAAATTGTATTTTTTCAGATGATGACTATTTTGTACCTTTAGAGCAAGAAAAAGAATTTAGAGATAAACTAAATGCAAAAACAATTATAATTAAAAATAAGGGATATATAAGTCAAGATGATAATATATATGAATTACAAGAAATATTAGATTTAGGTAAAACAATGCTAGAAAAATAAAAATTACAACTAATAATATATTAATTATGAAAGGATGATAAAATGAAATTATATTTATCTTCATATAAATTAGGTAAAGAAACGGAATATTTAAAAGAGTGGTTACAATCTAATGACAATAAAATATTATTAATTATTAATGCTAGAGATACTAAAATTCAAAATGAAGAAGAAAAGGAAAAATTAAATCAAAATGTACAAATGTTAGAAAACTTGGGATTTGTAGTAAGCATATTAGATTTAAAAAAATATTTTATAAACAGAAAGAACTAGAAAATGATATAAAAGATTATAAAGCTTTTTGCGTTATTGGTGGTAATGTTTTCGTATTAAGACATGCAATGAAAATCAGTGGTTTTGATAAATTTTTAATCAAGAATTATAATAATAAGAGTATGCTTTATATTGGGTATAGTGCAGGAAGTTGTGTTTTATCACAAAATTTAGATGGATTACAATTTGTTGATGAACCTATTAACCCTTATGATAATAGTGATGTTATTTTTGAGGGAATTGGGTTAATAGATTATTGTATTGCACCTCACTATAAGTCAAATCACAAAGAATCTGAATTTATAGATAAAGTAGTTGAATATTTAGAAACTAATCACTTAAAATATAAGACTTTAAGGGATGGAGAAGTAATAAGAAAAAATTGGGATTAAAAAAGAAAAATTATTGAATCATAAAATATATACATAAGAAATTGTGTAGTTTTTGATTGTAAAAGCATTGATTTTCTATTTTTCATCGATTTCTTCCTAAACAAACAACTTCTTGAATATTATTGTTTGTTACTTTTAAATGGTACATTAAATATCAATTCCACAATGTGGAATTTTTTAATAGTAAAAAATAATAGTAATGTGTTATAATATAAGACAATTAATTTGGTGGTGTTATTATGCAAGAAAGTAAGTATTTTTATAATGGCATACCTTTATCTAAATATTGTAAAGATAACAATATTAACATAAGTACTATACGAGCAAGAATATGGAAAAAGAAACAAAGTAAAAAATTTAAAAATTATACAGAACAAGAAATTGTGGATATGGTTGTAGAGGCATATGGTAGTGTTATTAAATATATGTACAAGGGGATATCTTTAAGGCAATATTGTTTAGATAATGGTATTAATATAGGAACTATAAATTCCAGAATAAATAATTTAAAAAAGAAAAATAAAAATCTATCAAATGATGAATTAGTAATTTTGGCAATGGAAGAATTTGATAATCAAAATTTTAGATTTTTTTATAAAGGTATACCTTTAAAGGAGTATTGTGAAAGTCATCCCGAAATAAATTACAATACTATTAGAACATACATTAATAGAGAAAAAGAAAGAAATCCAGAATTATCTGATGAAGAACTAATTGAACAATATTTAGATATAGAACACAAAGGGATTTATAAATATTACTATTTAGGAATGCCACTAAAACAATACTGTGATGACAATCATTTGAGTTATAGAAATATAATTACATATATGAGCAGATATAAAAATACTGATAACTTTAAAGGGTTAAGTGATGATGAATTTGTTGAGGTAATTATGGATAAATATCAACTATTTGAACCTAAATATTTATATAAAGGATTAACACTAAGAGAGTATTGTATTCAAAATGATTTATCATATTATAGTGTAGTATCTTTTGTAAAAAGAAAATTAGCAAAAGGTAGTACGAAAAGTATTGATGATTTAATCGATGAAGGTATAAACACAATAAATAGATATGGAATCATTTATTATTATAGGGGTATACCCTTGAAAGATTATGCAGAACAAAATAACTTAAATACAAGTTCAATTCGTTGTGCTATTTTAAGAACGCAATTAAGAAGCAATAAACCATTACAGGAAATCATTGATGAGTGTGTTGAATCTTATCAAAAATTTTCTATCAAATACTACTATAATGGAATACCACTTTTAACATATTGTAATACCATCGGTTTAAATTATAATACAGTAATTCAAAGATATTTATATGAATACGCAGATAATACTGATATATCAATTGATGAAGCGATAAAACAAATTGTAGATTATTATATGGAACACCCTCCAGTAAAAACGAAATATTATTTCAATGATCAATCATTGACAAAGTTTTGTGATATAAATGGATATTCTTATTTAGCAATTTGGAGAAGAATTAAAACACTAGCATCTAAAGATGATTCATTAGATAGTGAACAAATTATAGAATCAGCAATAAAAAAATATGAAAATAGATTGAAAATAGATAAAATAAGTGAACTATTTGATAAATTAAAAAGTGGCAAAATAAACAGTATTGATGAAATAAAAGATATATGTAAATTTTTAAAAACTGATTTTGAAAATGTAAATGATTTAGTTAGTATGGATTTTTCATATAATCAAGCAATTAATATGATATGGTATTTTTCTGATAAAAAAAATAATGATGATTATAAAATGATTACTGATAAAAAAATTAAAGATGTTTTTTCTTTAATTGATAATTTAAAAAATTCTAATATGGATATCGAAAAATTTGAATTATATGATTTAATTGGTATCTACAAAAGTGAATTATATGATTCAAGAAATGAAATATTATTAAGACAAAAAAGATATATTCATAAAACAATATTTTCATTATGCGATAATTATGAGATTAAAGTTAATAGTAGTAATTATGAAGATTTTGAAAGTGAAATAAAATATTATCTACTTATGGTAATAAATCGTACTAATTTAAATATATATGGACAAATAATTAAATATATGGATTTAACTATAAAGG
Organism: uncultured Bacilli bacterium; assembly: GCA_947632565.1. GTDB lineage: Bacteria > Bacillota_I > Bacilli_A > RF39 > UBA660 > Alloscybalousia. The sequence goes on from CANRPT010000016.1 coordinate 3,809, forward strand.
GTTATTTTAGAACTTATTTAAAAAAATATAAGAAACAAAATAATAGTTTATCATTAGATGATGCTAAATATTCTAGTGATAAAGGGACAAGAAGGGAAAAATCAAGGGTGGATTATATAGCTGTTTCTGATAATCCATATGAAACAACAGAAAATACTTCATTTAGTTCTGATATGATGCAAGTGTTATCAACTTTATCGTCTAAAGATTTATCACTTATTATGTTAAAATACCAAGAAAATTATAGTGATGATGATTTAGCAAATCATTTTAATTTAACAATTGATGAAATAAATCAAAAAGAATTAGAAATATTATCTTTGTTGAAAAATAATGATAATGTTAAAGTAATGAGAAAAACAAAAAAAGATAATTAATTTTATTCAAAGCATGGTACAATAGTTATAAAATTAAATTGTTTATTTATTTGTTATGATGGTTTCGGATTATCTTAACTATCGCACCAGAATGATACCAAACTCGGACTTTTTGAGTAAATATAGAAAATATAGAAAACGCACTTGATAAAAGTTCATTATTATGTTATTATGTATTTGTCAAGGAAACTTGCATAAAATAAAAAAGGATACATTTGATTGGGCTAATCAAATGCAATCCCTTATTAGGATAGCATCTGAAATCAACAAATGTTGAAATCAGATGCTTTTGCTATTTTAGAAGTAAAATAATTACGACTAAGAATAGGAGTAATATTATAATAAATTGAGAAAATTCTCTTTTTGTCATAAATATCACCACCTTTCTTTTATCCTTTGATAAATAGAAAGGGAAAGCATCTGATATATTCCAAATGTATCCAGTAATATTATATCAAACAAATGTTCTTTATGCAATGAAAATTGGTAACAAAATTGTCAATTTAAAAAACACACTTGCATATTGACTATCAATATGCGTGTATAAAATAAATAATTTAATATTATAAAAAATTATCATTTCTTAGTTGAAATAAATTAGTCAACAAAATGTATTCACAATTTTATCTTTTCTTTATCAATTGAGATCTATCATTTGAACTTTCTGTTTTCGATTCTTCAGAATTTTCTGATAAGATTAAATCATAAAATTCAATACCACATTTACTATAAATTTCCTTTATTTCATCAAATGTAATACCTTCAGTATACCATTCAAAATATTTTTGATAATATCTACTATTTTTAAATAACAATAAACGTCCAGTCACAGTAAATAAATCAATAACATCACTATCATCAATATCTGTGTTTATTCTTACAAAACCTAATCTTTCTAAATCTAATACACTATTTAAAGTTGATACACTTTTATATGAGCAGGGAATTAAATTTTGTTGTTTTTCTATAAAATCTGTTAAATAAGATAAAACTTTAAATCCATCTTCACGACTCATCCCATAAGGAAGCATAAAAGGTTTGAATGGCCAATCAATGACTCCCACATTATTACCTGTTCTACCATAGTTCTCACCAATTCTATGATAATCAATATAATACAATCTATATATATTTTGATTTCCAATTTGATGATCTTCTAGTTCTGCTTCAAATTCATAATTTCTATTAACATGTAGAGATGAATCTGAGATTTTTATCTTTAATTTTTCTAACTTTTCTTTTAAATTCATCATTAAACACTCCTTCGCATATTTTATTTTAACATAAAGAGGGTATTATCTAAATATTTTTTAGTAATTTTTTAGAATCTATTATGCTTGTATTAGTTAATGATTTATTACAAGCTATTTTTGTCTAAAAGTTGTTGTACTCCTTCCTTTAGGACACCAGAAAGATAGGAAACTCGGACTATTATATATTATAATTCGAGTTTTAAAATGCTATAATTTTTATAGTTTGAATTGATGTATATGTCAATTTAGAAAACGTACTTGCACATATTGACAACCAATTTGTGTGTATTATATAATTAGCACAAGGAAGGAAGAATTTATATGGAAAACTTGAATTTTGAGTCTTATTTTGAAAGTACAGCTAATAAATACTATGATCCTAAATATATTGTTACCATTTTAGAAAATATATTAGGTAACAGATTAGATGATATTAAAAATGAAATTCATAATACACAAATTGTTGTTTCTAAAGAACAAATAACAGAATATTTAGAAAAAACATTTGAAGAAGAAGATCCAGAACTAAAGAGAAGAATGGAAAGTCCAAAACCTAAAAGAAGTGGGAATATTGGTAATGGACGGATGACGGATGAAGATATTAAAACTTTATCTCAGGAATTCGTTGATAGTTTAAGTGCAGGGCGATATTATTTTGAACCTTATACATTAGAGTATTTTAAGAGATATTCAAATATTGTAAGAAATAAAGCTCTTTTACTATTAAATATTATAGAAAAAATAGGAAATAGAGATTCTTTATCTATTCAAGATTTAATGAAAGAACTTGATATACAATTAGATGAAAATGGAAATATTTTAAAAGAAGATATTATTCGTTTGATAACTCCTACTGTATATAATATTAATGAACTAAATGAGAAAGTGACTAAAGCTAATGATTTATCAACTTATTTAACCTTTAAAATGTCAAAACATTCATTATATAGAAATGATCTGTCTGAAGGGGAAATATATCCAACTGAATCACTTCAAATAAAAAATTTATATTACGATCATATTAAAGGAAATGTACCATTATCAAATAATCAAAAAGTTGAGTTAGAAGACCAAGAAAGAAAAAGTATGAAAAAAATAGCAAAAATGTTATTTGATTGATAATTTTTGTGATATATCATAGTTAGTTAGTTAATGATTTATTACTAACTATTTCTTTTGCTTAAAAAGTTGTTGTATTCCTTTCTTTAAGAAAGCAGATTGGTACCAAACTCGGACTTTTGTAGTTCGAGTTTTAATATGTTTGAAAATATTATATAATTTTTATAGATTTTAATTGATATTTATGTCAATTAAGAAAACACACTTGCATATTGATAAACTAATGAATGTTTATAAAGCATATAACAAACTAAGTAAATTAAATAAAAATATGCTATAATGGTATATAACGAGGTGAGATTGCTTTATGATTTATAAGGTTAGAAGACTAAAAGTTAGTCATATTCAATTTAATAATTATGATTTTATGAGGCTTTTTTAGCTTATTTAAGAGTTAACGGGAGTGTGTTTATTGATAAAGATAATTTAAGATATGATTTATATGAATTATATCAAAATCCAGAATATAAAGATTTATTTCAAGATTTTGCAGTCAAACAACAAATAGAAGGTAATTTTTTAGATATCGATTATGCCTTACAAAATGCTGTATTATATGGTTTATTAAGTTCTCATAACTGCAATTTTAATAGTTCCAAAAGAATAATATTTATAGATGAAAATGAAAGTATTTCCATCATAAATAGTTATAGTGAAAGTTATAAAGAAAAAATGGAAAGATTAGTAGGTGAATTTCTTGATAAATCAATAAAAAAACATGATAAATACTATTATGATGGTAAAATAAAACAATTAAAGAAAAGAAAAATACAAATAAATTATAATAAATAACAAGGAATATATATTTATGAATTAAACCATTATTTGAAAGATAAGAGTGAACTATGTAATTATTTAATAAATAGATTTTATAATGATGGATATCATGGAATACAAGAAAGACGAGTATTTGGGATATATCAGTTATTGCATATATGATAAATAAGCATTGATTTACAAGTGAGGATGTCAGTTGTCCGAACATAAATGAGGATACTTCTTATGAATTAACAACTAATAATCATAAAATAACGATGATAAATTACATAGAGGTAAATAAAGTATATGAAGATTTATTTCAAAAGTTAGGTGAATAGATTATGAAATTAACAAATAAAGAAGCAAAAGATATATTGGAAAATGCAAGAAATAAATTTGAAGATCAAAGATGGATAGATCATTCGCTTTGTGTTGGCTTAGCTGCTGGAAGAATTGCCGTGGCTCTTAGAAAAAATAATATAGATGTGGATCCTGAAAAAGCGGAAACTTTAGGTTATATCCATGATATAGGTAAAATGCTTGTACCATCAAGTAGACATATTATGAGAGGTTATAAGTATCTGAAAGAGCAAGGCTACGATGATGATTATTGTAATATCTGTTTAATTCATTCCTATCTTAATAATGATATTAATTGTACAGCAGGTGGTATTCCTGATGATATACCTTTTAGAACAGAATTTATTAAAAATCATCAATATACACTGGAAGAAAAAATTATAAATTTATGTGATCTGATGTGTACTACTAAAATATGTACGATAGATAAAAGATTAATTGATGTTATAATTAAAAGAGGTGCTTATTCAAATACACAATATCATATAAAAGAAACATATAAATTAAAAGGGTATTTTGATAATTTATTGGGATATAATCTTTATGATTTGTTTCCAGAAATGAAAGATAATTTATAATGTAATAGATCGATTTAATTAAAGTAATACGACATAATATTTATCAAATGTAAGGGAATTCGCATAAAATAAAAAGGGAACATTCAAGCTGAATGTCTATCCAAAATAAATTTGAGTTAGTTCTTCCAATTTCATGATATACCATTATCAAAATATTTTTGCAAATAGTTGATATAAACATCTATTTGCTTTTTTTGTTTTTACATATATTAAATTAGATAAAAATAAAAAGAGGGTGTTGTTGCATGGAAAATATATCATTAGGTCAAATCGCTGGATTTATTACTTTATTTAGTGTATTTATTGGTGCAATTACAGGATTCATTGCTTTTACTAAATCTTTTATATCAAAGATACTAAAACCTTTAGACCAAAAAATTGAACGATTAGAGAAAGTATCTACGACTGATCGAAATAATATCGAATTAGAATTAATTAAAATGTTTTTAGTAAATTTTATTAATGATATAGAACGTGGAATAGAAAAGTCACCAATTCAAAAGCAAAATGCTTATGAGCTTTATGATCGATATAAAAGTTTAGGTGGAAACTCTTACATTCATGATCGTTGGGAAAAAATGATTAAAGAAGAAAAAAATTGAAAACAAAAAGATGAAAAAATTGATCCTCCATCTCATATTTATTAGTGGAGGATTTTTTATGCAAAGACAAACATCCATTATTATTTTGACATATAATCATTTATCTCTTACAAAAGCTTGTTTAGAAAGTATTGAACGATATACAGAAAAAGATACTTATGAAATTATTGTGGTAGATAACAACTCTAGCGATGGTACTAGGGATTGGTTATTAGCACAACCTCACTTAAAATTCATTCTGAATCCAGAAAATAAAGGTTTTCCCAAAGGGTGTAATCAAGGGATTCAAATTGCTTCGAAAGAAAATGATATTTTACTTTTAAACAATGATACGATTGTAACGGAGAACTGGTTAAAAAACTTAAAAATATGTTTAAATAGTGATAAAAAGATAGGGGCAGTTGGACCCGTTTGTAATCAGAATGAAAATCATCAAGGAGTAGATTTTACTTATGATGATTTTGATACTATGCAAGATTTAGCAAAACAAAATAATCAATCTAATCCAAAAAAATGGGAAGATAAATCTATGTTAATTGGTTTTTGTATGTTAATTAAAAGAGAAGTGATGGACCAATTAAAAGGTTTGGATGAAGGATATACTCCTGGCTATATTGAAGATAATGATTTTTCTTTAAGAATTCTAAAATTAGGTTATCGTTTAGTACTTTGTCATGATTCTTTTATTCATCATTATTTAGGGACAGAGTTTCGAAAAGACCTTACGAAGTTTTATCCTATTTTAGCAAAAAATAGAGCATATTTTTATCAGAAATGGAAATTCGATACCTTTACTTTTGATCAAGTAAAACAGGCATCTTTTCCTCTACTCAATCATCCAACAAAAATATTAGAACTGGATTGTGGAATAGGGGTTACGATTCAATCTTTTAAGTATCAATATCCAGAAGTTTTGATAGAAGGAATTGAAAAAAATTCAAAAAAAAGATTCTTTTCTTCCCAATTAACAAAAGTTTACTCCAATCTCAAAGAGCTTGGAAAAAATACCTACGATTGTATCTTAATTGGAGATATTTTAGAAAAAGTAAAGAATCCGAAATCTCTTTTAGAAAACCTAAAAAAACATCTTACACTAGATGGATATCTCATTGGAGAAATTCATAATGCAATTAGTATCGACAAACTTCATTATTTATGTCAAGGATATAGTTATGAATTGTATCAGAATCAACGAAATCTTTTTACGAAAAATGATATTCAAAAACTTTTACTGGAATGTGGGTATGAGGATTGTTACTACTATTCATGGTATCAGAATTTCTCTTTCCAAGAAGAAGAACTCCTAAAAAGAATTGGAGAAATTCCAGATTTTAGATATACTTATTATACTTTTCGAGCAAAAAAGAAATAAAAACATTTTTATCTAGAAATTCTTTCCTACTTTTTATATAATAGGGATAGGAGATGAGAAGATGTTAAAACCAAGGATGTTAAGACCAAATGATAAAGTTGCTGTTGTGAGTTTATCTTCTGGGTTATTAGGAGAAGCTAACCTAATTCATAAATATGAAATTGCCAAAGAAAGATTAGAAAATGATTTTGGATTAGAAGTTATTGCTATGCCACATGCGTTAAAAGGAATCGATTATGTTTACCATCATCCAGAAGATCGTGCGAAAGATTTGATGGATGCTTTTTTAGATGATAGCATCAAGGCTATTATTTGTGCGATAGGAGGAAATGATAGTATCAGAATTCTTCCTTATATTGATTTTGAGGTGATTCGAACACATCCTAAAATTTTTATGGGGTACTCCGATTCGACTGTGAGTCATTTTATCATGCAGAAAGCTGGATTGGTTTCTTATTATGGACCAACTATTATGTGTGAATTTGGAGAATATGTCAAAATGTTTGACTATACCAAAGAAGCAGTAGAGAAAGTTTTATTTCAAGATAGTGAAGGTTATGAAGTAAAATCTAGTTCAACTTGGTCAAAAGATTTTGTTCCTTGGGATATCCAAAATATCCATCTAGAGAAAAAATCAATTCCAGAAGAACATGGCTATGAATTATTACAGGGTAGTGGAGTAGTTAGGGGAAAATTGCTTGGTGGATGTATTGATGTTTTTCCGATGTGTGTTGGTACTAAAATCTGGCCTACCTTAGAGGAATGGAAAGATAAAATTTTACTTTTAGAAACCAGTGAGGAAAAAATAGAACCAACTCTTTTAACAGAGTATCTTAGAAATTTAGGAGCACAAGGAATTTTTGAGGTAGTAAAAGGAATCATCGTTGGAAAACCACAAGAAGAAAAATTCTATCAAGAATATCAAGAAGTATATAAAAAAGTATTAAAGGAATTTCATCAAGAAAATTTACCAATTTTATATAATATAAATATTGGCCATGCATTTCCAATTGGAATTTTACCACTTGGAACTGAAATTGAAGTAAATTATGATTGTAGAAAGATTACTTTTTTAGAATCTGCTACCGAAAATGATTAATTTGATAAAGTCCTTAGAAGTAAGGATTTTATTTTTTGATGATAGAAAAAGTAAAAAGTTAAGGAGTTGCTTTTTTTCATAAATGTGCTATAATCGACTTATAATAGAATGAAAGGGAAGTAAATCATGAAAAAATATCAAAAGATCGTACCAATTATGTTAAGTGCAATCTTATTATTTACACCAAGTACCATTTATGCAGAAGAACCAGATCCATCAACGAATCCAAACCCAGAACAGACAGAATCACCAAAGGAAGAAACAAAAATTACTTTAGATAAAACAGAATTATCTCTAGAAGTAGGAGATTCTGTTCAACTAACAGCAACAGTAACCCCAGAAGATACAAGTGCAAAAGTGGAATGGCAAAGTAGTCAGGAAGATGTTGCTTTAGTAAAGGATGGCACAGTAAGAGCGCAAAGCATAGGAGTAACAACTATTACTGCAACGGTAAATGGAGTAAGTGCCACTTGTACTGTTACTGTAGAAGAAAAGCATGTTACTCCACCACCAGAAGAAAAAGAAGTAGAAGTAACATTAAAAAGTTTAAAAATAAAAAATGGGGAATTAGATAAATCATTTCAGTCTAATATCTTAGAGTATACAGTAACCATAGATTCTAAAACTTCCGCTTTAAGCATAGAATATGAAACAACAGAAAGCGATGATAAAGTTGGAGTCTTAGTAAGTGGAAATTCTAATTTAAAGAATGGTTCTGAAGTAAAAATTATTGTATCGGAGAAAAATCCAGCTGATGAAAAGAATCAAAAAATGCAGACTTATGTTTTAAAAATTCAAAAGAATACAGTCAATTTAAATTTAAAATCTTTAAAGATTAATGGTTATGCATTAAATGAAACATTTTCAAGTGACAAAACTAACTATACGGCTAACATTCCTTATGAGATTCAAACAATTAGTCTTGAAGTAGCTGCAGAAGATGGTAATAATAAGGTAACCACATCAGGTCTAACCAATTTAAAAGTTGGAACGAATCTTGTTGTGATTACAATATCAGATGAAAATGGGAATTCTAAAGTTTATCAAATTACCGTAACTAGAGATGAAGAACAGAAAGTAGAAGAAAACCCAACTTCTATTATTACTTCTAGTTCTAAAAATACAGAAAATCATGATTCAGCAGGTGGGGTAGCTTCTGTTACTACACCAAAAGATGATGGATTTTTAAAATATCTAATTGTTAGCATTGCTTGTTTTATTCTTTTAGCAATTGGAGGAATTGGAATTTATTTCTATTTAAAAACTTCTCCGAAAAAGATGAAAAAAGAATTAAAAATGGAAAAAGAAAAAGTAGATTCTTCTCCTATTGTAGAAGTAAAAGAAACACAAGATAAAGTAGTGGAAAACCCAATCATAGAAAATGATATGATAGAAACAAAAGAGTTTTATGTAGAAGATTTTAATCAAAAAACAATAGAATCAGAAGCAAAAAAGGAAGAACCAGAAAATTTATTTGATGAAGAAGATGTATAATTACATCTTTTCTTTCTCTAGGAGGAGTAAATATGTTTTTAAAACCAAAAGAACAACCAGATAATATAGAAAGTAAAATTGTAGAAAATTTACGTGCATTAAGTATTGATATGATTCATGAAGCAAATAGTGGACACCCTGGGATTTGTTTAGGTGCAGCACCTATTTTATATACTTTATATGCGAAACATTTAAGAGTAAATTCCAAAGATAGTAAATGGTTAAATCGAGATCGATTTATTTTATCCGCAGGACATGCTTCTAGTTTATTATATGCCACCTTATATATGGCTGGTTTTCCTTTGGAATTAGAAGATCTAAAACAATTTCGTAAGATTCATTCGAAAACACCAGGACATCCTGAATATGGAATCACAGAAGGAATAGAAATGACTACTGGTCCTTTAGGGGAAGGAATTAGTAGTGCCGTAGGTATGGCTATTGGCGAAGCTTATTTACGAGAATATTATCAAAAACAAAACAAAAACTTATTTCATTATTATACTTATGTTTTCTGTAGTGATGGAGATTTGATGGAAGGCTCTAGCTATGAAGCATTATCTTTAGCAGGAACATTAAAATTAAATCAATTAATTGTGTTATATGACTCTAATAAGATATCTTTAGATGGCAAAACAACACAAACATTTACTGTCGATATGGAAAAATATTTTCAATCCTTAAATTGGAATACCATAACAGTAGATGGAGAAGATTTAATTGCACTTGATAATGCAATTTCTAAAGCAAAAACATCTAATCTTCCTACCATTATTATTGCAAATACAACGATAGGAAAATATTCAAAATGGGAGGGAACCAATCAAGTACACGGAACACCTTTAACACAAGAAGATATCACATCTATTAAAAATAAACTAAATATTCGCGATATTCCATTTACAGTAAGTAGTGAAGCAAAAGAAGAAATGCAAGCAATGATAGAAAATAGAGTTCAAAAAGAATATGAAAATTATCAAGCTTATGTAGAAAGTTTGGATGAAGATACCAAAAAACAATTAGAAAAGATAAAGGAAAATGATTTATCGTTAGAGGATCTTAACATTCATTATGAAGTATCAGAAGCAGAAACAGAAAGTTTAAGAGAATCTTCTCATAAAATCTTAAACTCTTTAGCAGAAAATAATTCTTTCTTTTTAGGAGGAAGTGCAGATTTAAGTTCTTCTATTTTAACTAGATTAGATCAAGAAGGTGATTTTTCTTCTGATAATCATTTAGGACGTAATTTGAACTATGGAGTAAGAGAACATGCGATGGGAGCTATCATGAATGGAATTAGTTTATCAGGAATTCGTAATTTTGGTGCAACCTATTTAGCATTTTCAGACTTTTTAAAACCTTCTTTACGTTTAGCATGTCAAATGAATTTAGCAAACATTTATATTTTCTCTCATGATTCGATTAGCGTGGGAAAAGATGGTCCAACCCATCAACCAGTAGAACAGTTAGTATCTTTACGTGCAACTCCTAATTTGGAGGTATTTCGCCCAGCGGATGCAAATGAAATGATTGGTACCTATAAAATAGTTGCTTCTAAAAAACAGGGACCAAGTGCTATTATTTTAGGAAGAAATAGCACGAAAGTAAAAGTAGATACCAGTATTAACGATGTAGGGAAAGGTGCTTATATCGTCAAAAAGGAAGCTAATCAATTAAGTGCTATTTTTATTTCTAGTGGAGAAGAATTAGATTTAGCATTAGAGGTTGCTTTAGAATTAGAACAAAAAGGATACCAGATTCGTGTTATTAGTATGCCATGTATGGAATTATTTCAAAAACAGAAGCCTTCTTATCAAGAAGAACTTCTTCCTGTTGGAGCAAAAGTATTCGTAATTGAAGCCTCTTCCTCTTATTCTTGGAATCAATATGTTTATAATCAAAACTACTTAATTACTGTAGATCAATTTGGTTATAGTGGTTCGAAGGAAGAAATATTCAAAGAATTTGGTTTTACCAAAGAACAAATCATAGAAAAAATAGAAAATTTATTAAGATAAGAAAATTCGACAATGTTTTTTCTTGTCTTTTATTATGATGTTTTTGGTGATAGAAATGAGAACATTTTATATCTTTCGTATGAAAAAAGAATTCGTAAATTTATATTGGGAAAGTCCAAATAGTCTTTTTCATGTTTTAAAACATCTGTATTATATGAAAAGGCACGAAATGAACTATGGTTTTAATTTATTTCATCAATTAACAGAACGAATTGAAAAAGAAAAATTAGATAGAGAAATTTATATCAAATTCCATCAAGAAATGATTTATACAAAAAACCATAATGAACATATTATTAATAATTTATATAAAGATGAGGTTAGTATTTTAACCATTAAAAAAGCTTATATTTTAATTACTACTAATAGAAACTATACTTCTTTTTTTGGAGTTATTAGCAATTTAGGGAATGAGTACTTTGTTTGTGACTTTGTTAATCAAGACTATTTTTGGATAAATGAAATGAAAATGCTTGTCTAAAAGTAGAACTTCTAGTAAAATATAGACAGGAGATGAGAAAATGCAAATGTTATGGGATATTCTAAAGGTAATAGGACTTTTATTAATAGGAGCAGTAATCGGATTTTTTATAGCTCGTAAGTATATGATGAAATATTTAAAGAAAAATCCACCAATTAATGAAGAAATGATTAAAGCTTTAATGATGCAAATGGGGAGAAAACCAAGTCAAAAACAAATTAATCAAATGATGAAATCTATGGAAAAATATATGTAAAAATAGTTATGAGAAAATCTTAACGGATTAGAAAGTATGAGGAAAAGATTATAATGTCAATGTTAATAGGAAAACTAATAATATTTTACTTTATCAACACTAGCATCGAAAATTGAAGCTTATCGCAAAGAGTTAGAAGAGAAACTAGAAGAAGCAGTAAAAGAAAAAAATGATTGTCATAACACTAGAAAAAAGGAAAGAATATAGTAATGTTTCTGAATTCGTTAAATTGATCAAACCAAATTGGAAATAAGAGGGAAAACCTCTTTTCTTTTTGAATAATTTTAATTTATCAGGGAAAAGCTCTTGATTTGTTGGGGGTGGTAAGATAAAATAGAGGTAGTAAAATAGATAAGTGTAATATAAAATAAAGGTTGGTGTAGTGATGAAGAAAAATGGATATACATTAGTAGAATTAATGACAGTAATCGTAATCATTGGGATTTTATTATTAATAGCAGTACCAGCAATCAGCCAATATATGAAACGAGGAATGCAGGAATATCATGCTAGATTAGAAGAATCTTTATTACTAGCAGGAAGAGACTATTTAGCTGATTATCGAACCTTATTACCAAGAGAGATAGGAAATGTAACTGTAATAGATCCAGAAGAATTAATCAAAAATGGATATTTAGATGGAAATACAGAGGGAATAGAAGAGGATGGAAAAATAAAAGATGAAAATGGGAAGGAATGTAGTGCTAGAGTAGTAGCAAAAAGATTAGCTAATAATAAGTATGAATATGATACTTGTTTAATTTGTGAAGATTATCAAACAGAAGGAGAAGCATGCAGTTATGATGAGAATAATAATGTAACAGAAGAAACAAAATATTATCAAGTAGAAGTAGAGAGAGATACCTATGAAGTAGGACAAGGGGAACCATTTGAATTACCTTATGGACAAGCCTATTATACCAAAGATGGAAAGAAAGAATTAGTAGAAGAAAAAGTAGTAGGAAATCCAAGAATAATAAATACCAATAAATTAGGAAAAACAAAAGTAAGGTATGCTTATAAAGGAGCCTATCAAGAAATTACGGTAGAAGTAGTAGATCAAGTAGCTCCAAGTATTCCAGAAGTAGTACTTCGATATGAGAATGAAAAAGGAAATTTATATCGAGATAATTGGTATAGTGGAGATATTTATCAAGAATTTCAATCATTAGATTATAGTAAACCAGGGGTAATGGGAAGTGGAATTGATCATTATGAAATTAGTACAGATGGAGAACATTATGAAAAAATAGAAGGAAATCATCAAACAACGAATGAAAATGGAAAACATACCTACTATGTAAGAAGTGTAGATAGAAAAGGAAATACAGGAGAAGCAAAACAATATAGTTTTAAAATAGATCAGGAAATACCAGGTTGTAGCTTAGAAGTAAAAAGTGGAACCCCAGGACAAAACGGATGGTATACTTCAGATGTAACGATAGATTTTAAGAGTATAACGGAAACAGTAAGTGGTATATTTTATCAAAATATTGATATTCCAAGTATTACCTCTAATACGAAGGAAACCAAAGTAACCGGAATCGTGACAGATTTAGCAGGGAATACCAAAACCTGTAGTATAACAGTCAAACTAGATAAGACAACACCAAATGCACCAATTATAAAGGCAAGTGATCAGATAGAAAGTAATCAATGGCATAACAAAGATTTTACACTAAATTATAGTGGAGCAAATAATATTAGTGAGAACGTATATTACTATGGAACTACAGCAGATCCAAAAATAGAAGGAGCATCCACTACAATTGATACGACCAGTGTAACTAGTGCAGGAACAACTTATTATGTAAAAGTATGTAGTAAAGCAGGGTTATGTAGTAGAAATAGTATTTATGTAGCAAAATTAGATAAGGTGACACCAGCTGCACCAACGATAACGATAAGTGATCAAATAACCAGTGGAAATTGGCATAATCAAGATTTTACATTAAGTTATAGTGGAGCAAATAATGTAAGTGGAAATACTTATTATTATGGAACAAGTAATAAACCAGCAACAGAAGGAAATTCTACAACCATTAATACAACTAGCTCAACCGATGCAGGAACAACTTATTATATAAAAGTATGTAGTACAGCAGGATTATGTAGTGAAAATAGTAGTTATGTGGCAAAATTAGATAAGGTGACACCACCACTACCGACAATAGTAGCAAGTGATGGAAAAGATAGTGGAGCTTGGCATGGAAGTGCTTTCTATTTAAGCTTATTCGGAGCAAGTAATGTAAGTGGAAATACTTACTATTATGGAACAGATAATACTCCGACAACACCTGGCTCTAGAATAGACTATAGTAGCAATACTTCTGGAACTACTTATTATGTAAAAGTGTGTAGTGGAGCAGGATTGTGTAATGGAAATAGCAGTTATACCATCAAATTAGATCAAACTAAACCATCACAACCATCCATATCCGGTAATGGAGCAAGTGGAAGTTGGCATACAAATGATTTTGATATCACATGTGGAGTAAATGGAACAAGCACAAGCCAATTAACGTGTTATTATGGAACAGATCCAGATCATATGACCCCAGGAGATAGAGGAAGTGTAAGAGATAATACAGCAGGCCAAAATCACTATTTCAAAGTATGTAATGAAGCAATGGTATGTAGTGATTTAGTAACCTATGATGCAAAACTAGACAAGACAGGACCAACGATTAGTGGAAATACCAATGGATATATACAACAAGGAGCAAGTGATAGTATTACGAATTATTTTTCATCAAATTATGGAGTGAGTGGTAGTGGAAGTATTCAATGTAATTTAGATAATGGAACAGTAATAACGGATATTAATCAACTACCATTAGGAGTAAATAATGTAACTTGTACGATTACTAGCGTTAGTGGAAGAAGTTCGAGTGCCTCAGTAACCTTTAGACATCAATATCCAGCAAGCTTAACTTGTACTAATGGTAGACAGTTAGATAGTAATGGAAACTGTACCTACTATTATACAAACGATGAAGGTCAATGTGGATGTAATAGCTATAATTCAAGAGAAGATGCTTCTTGCCCAGGAACACCTACCTATCAAGCTTGTAGAGATGATTCCTTTGACTGTGAAGAATATAATCAAGTATGTTCAGGAACAACAACAAAATATAAATACCAAAATTTCTCTTGCGAGGAAATTAATTCAGGTTATATATATGATAATGCAAGCACTGCCTTAGGCGCTTGCCAGCAAGCTTCAGGTAATATAGGTTGTTTACCTGGTAACTGTGATACCTATAGTAAGAAAGTATGTAATGACTGGAAAGATGGAACTTGTAAATTACACAAAGAAGAAAGAAAAGCACCTTGTCCAGTAGAACATTATCCATCTTGTCAACTACCAAAGTTTGGATGTAATGTTGCTAACTCTTGTACAAAAACAGAAAATCAATATTTAACTTACCAATGTAATCAACAAGGAAATAATGGTAGTACTGGAGCATTAAACGGAACAATTTGTTCATTTTAGAAGGTGATGAAATGAAAAAAGGAAAAAAATTAATAATCGTTTTATTAGTAATGTTAGCATTCATATTAATTTCTATCGCAATTCTTTTTCTCCTATTAAATAAAAAAGAAAAAACAATTGCAGAAAAAGAAGAAGATAAAGCATATCGTTGTGTATTAGAAGCGAGTAAAGAAGAAAATTATACAACCAATTATATCATTGATTTAGAAGTAGAACAAGGAAGATTAATGAAATCAAACTCTTATGCAGAAATGAATTTTAAATCAGAAGAAAGCTATCAGGAGTTTAAAAACAACGAGTCATTAATGGAAGGTAGAACACCTCACGATAAAGAAAAAAAATTAACTTTTATTAGTGGGGGAGAGCACGATTATACAAAAACGCCAGATGGAGAAGAACTCAATTATTCCTATCAAGATTTCAAAGAAACGATGGAGAAACAAGGATATGTTTGTGAAAAAGTATCGGAATGATACTTTTTCTATTGAAAAAAATAAATCTTTTCTTTATAATAACCAAATGTAAGTATATTACAGATAGGGGGATTATTGGATGTTAAATAAGAATGACAAGAAGAATATCATTGTTGTCATTCTAGTGGTGATTCTAATTTTAGGAATATTAGCAATCATAACTGGTTTATCTAGAAAACAAGATTTAGAGCAAGAAAAATATCCATTACAGCAAGAACCAGAGATTGTTACTCCGTCAAATGAAGAAGATCAAGGTCAAAGCAAAGATCCTTCTGATTCCTATTTCATTCCTATTGTTCAGGAACAAGAAAGTAAAGAAACAGAACAAGTAGAAAAACCAATAATAGAAGAAAAATATCCAGAAGTAATATTACCAGATACTTATTATACAGTTTCTCTGCATGAGTTATTTACTTTACCAGAAATAATCTCATTAGAAGGTAACAATGATCATCTTAACGTAACCATTACTTACATGTTTCAATCACCAGATAGTATAGAATTTATTCCCGTTGTCGAATTTTCAACAGATAAGCTTGGTACTTATAAAATCACTTACCATGTTGAAAATAGTGCACATCTTATAACAGTTCTAGAATGCTATGTGGAGGTACAAGATACTACTTCACCTATTATTGAAGGAATTATGGAAAGAAAAAAAGAAGATGGAACAATAGAATATCTTCCCATTGAAAATGGAAGTTTCATCCATGAAAAAGTTTCCTTTTCTTTCCGTGATGATGATGAGATTAGCTATCTTGAATACTATAATGCATCTGTTGATAATACCATAGAAGGAGATAATCAGGAAGAATTTGCAACGCCCACTTTAATTCCAATTGAAATTGATTCTATTCTAGAATTAACAGAAGAAGGAGAATATCATATTCGTGCATACGATAGAAGTGGGAATGTAACAGAATTTACTGTTACTCTAGATTTTACAAATCCAGAAGTAGAAGTGAGTTATCAACAAGTAGGAGAAAATCTTACTCTTGTAACAATTACTTCTAGTGAAGAACTGAAGAAACTCGAAGGTTGGGAAACAACAAATCATCAAACTTTTATGAAAATCTATCAAGGAATAATAACCGAAGAGTATATCTTAGAAGACCTTGCTGGAAACCAAGTTATCATTTCATTAGAATTTGTACCGATTACAATAGAAGTTATTCAGAATGAACAAGTAACACAAAGTAGAAATTTAAATCGAAATGATGGTGAGATAAAATTAAATATCTTTGGAACGAAAGAACTACAAATAACTTATACCATTGATGAAGGAATCCAAAATATTTACACCAATCAAACGGTATTAACTGAAGATGGCTTTTATCAATTTTATATTACAGATGGTGATTATGAAACAGTACTAGAACTATTTATTAGTTCTATGGGAACTAGCGATTAAAACTTTTTGTCAAAGAAAGAGTGAATGCCTAATTTAGTCAAAGTAAATTAGAAGAGAAGAAATTCTCTTTTTTTCTGTTTTCTTTTTTATTGATAAGGAATTTGCTTCGAAATAGTATTGGATAAGTAAATATATGTATGATCGTATGAATTAGGGGTAGATTGGAGAATTATATACTTCTTTAGAGATATAGAGGCAAAAATTGGGTTAAGAGGAAATGCACACTGTTTTGGCTTTATTTTCACTATTCAAAAGAAAAAAGTATTACTGGATATAGGGATGAATCATGATATATTCGTTATTTAACTGTTGAAGTAGCAACAGAATTTTAGCAAAGACAAATCACTCTAGAGGAGTACTTAGGAGTAGTATAAAAATATAAAAAAGATATTTCATTTTCGATGAAACTGTGCTAGAATATTATTATGTAAGATATGGAGGAATGAAAATGGCATTTGATGGTGTAAAAAAATTTTTTGGTGTGGTAGAAACGAATGAAGATTCTCAAGAGGAAGGAAAAGAAGAAGAATTCTATAGTATTTCAAAAGATACAACCAATACCAAAAAGGAAATGGGTAGCAATAAAATGATTTTATTTGAACCTCGTGCTTACTCTGAGAGTACCCAAATTACGGATTATTTAAAGAATAAAAATACAGTTGTAGTAAATTTAAAAAGAGTTACTCCAGACCAAGCAAAAAGAATTATTGATTTCTTAACAGGTAGTTTATATGCAATGAATGGTAATTTACAGAAATTAGGAGGAGGAATATTTTTATGTGCTCCTAATAATGTAGATATTGAAGGTAAAATTAGTGATGATAATGCGAAAACATTAAAAGGAAAAACGAAAGAAAAAGAGGAAGAAGAAGAATTTAATTGGTAAATGAGTAGTTTTCGTTGAGGTGGGCTATGAAAAAGTTTAGTAAGGAGTTTAATGGATATAACAAACAAGAAGTAACAAATGTTTTAACAGAAGTCATTCAACAACTAGAAAAAGATTTAGAAAAAATTAAAAGTCAACAGGAAGAAATTCATTCCTTAAAAATAGAGCTTATTCGTCAACAAGACTTAGTAAGAAGTTTAAACCTTTCTTTAGAACATTCACAAATAGTAGGTGATCATATCCGTTCTATGGCAAAAGAAGAAGCGAACGGAATTGTAGAAGAAGCCAAAAGAAATGCCAATCGAATTGTGAATGATGCCCTAATTCGTAGTGAAAAAATAGAATTAAAGAACATGAATGCAGAAAAAAATCTTCGAATTTTAAAAAGAAAAATACGGAATATTATAGAACAACAATTAGAAATTGTAGAAGAAATAGAAACTTTGGAAATAGAAGAATAAATCGGCCTGATTTATTCTCCTTTCGTTTAGAGGTGTGATATGAAAAAAGAATTTCGACAGGTGATTAGAAAAAATAAAATTTTTTTTCTAATAAAATTACTGATTTCCATTTTTTTAAGAGGATCTGTTTTAATTATTCCTATCTTTTATAGTTATGCAATAGAAGAAATTACGGCTGGAAGATTAAACAAAGCTTATCTTCTAGGTATTTTTTTGTTAATTGCAACAATTGTTTATTATTTATTAGAAATGGTAAATGATGATGCCTATGAAAAACTTTATTATAAATTATATCTCGGATTTACTAAAATAGCTCTAGACTTTACGGAAAAAAACTCTGTTTATAGCTTATCACGAATTCCTTTAGGAGAATTTCATAGCATGATGACAAGTGATATAAATGTAATATCAGATTATTATGGAAATATTCCTATGGCTATTGCAAGGGTGATTGAATTTTGTTTTGTCTTTTTTTACTTTTTTTCTGTTAATCTTTTCATAGGTTTTCTTTTTATTATTGTTTCAATTTTTGTATTTATTACTTTATATTTTGGAAATCGAAAAGTAAACAAAATTAATGTGCAAGATAAAGAAACTCATGATCAAAGACTAGGAGTATTGCAGGAATATTTTTTGGGAATGAAAGAGATTAAGGGGTTTCATTTATTTCAAACAATGAATCAAAGAATTGAAAATAGTTATCAAGTCTATTTAAATTGGCATACCAAATATGGATTTTGGAAAGTAGTCGTAAAATATGGAACATTAGGAATTATTGATGTATCTAAAGTATTGTTTTTATTTTATGGATTCTATTTAGCATTTCATGGAAAAATGTCTTTAGCTGTTATTATTTTAGTATATAGTTATTTTGATAAATTAATTTCCAATGTGACAAGTTTATTAGATTTTAATATCAAGCTCCAAGATTCTAAAGTAGCAAGAAAAAGATTATTTAAATTAAAAGAGTTTTCTCATGAAGCAAAATTAATTGCAGAAGAAAAATCCTTTCAAAAAGGTACCATTGTTTTTGAAAATGTTGTATATGGCAACAAGGAAGATCCTATTTTAAATCATTTTACTGCTCAATTTCATAACCGAGAAATTACTGTAATAACTGGAGTAACTGGTAGTGGAAAAACAGGGATTATTGATTTATTATTAAAATTAAATAAACAGCATGAAGGAACAATATTCATAGATGGATTAGATATCAATGAATATCCAGAAAATATTTATTTTTCAAGTATTGCTGCGGTAAGAAAAGATCCTAGCTTCTTTCATATGTCTATTCGAGATAACTTAGAAATTGTACAGCCCGATTTTGAAAAAATTGTGGAAGTGTGTAAAGAAATAGGAATACATGAAGAAATCATGAAATTAAGAAATGGATATGATACAGTAATTACAGAAAATGCTTCTAATATTACTGCTGACATGAAGTATTTATTATCTCTTGTAAGAGTCATTTTAAAAGAGCCAAAAATTATCTTACTGGATGAAACATTAAATGCATTTCCAAAAGAAGTAGATTTTAAAATCTTAGATTATTTTGAAAATCATAAAAGAAAATATAATGTAATTTTAATTTCCAAAGAAAAACATGTCATGGAAAGAGCAGATCAAGTAGTTCTGATGGAACAAGGAAAAGTAATTGCATCAGGAAAACATGAAAAATTATTAAAAGATAAAGAATATCAAGATTATTTTCAAGGATTATAAAGTAATTTTTGGAAGAGATTCGTTTTTTCTTTGCAAGAAAACAATTTTATAGTATAATGAAATATAAGGATAGTAGAAAGAGGGAGCAAGGAATGAGAAAAATATATACAGGAATTGATCTTGGCAGTTATAGTATAAAGATTGTTGTATGTGAAGTCATGAATCATAAATTTCATGTACTTGCCTCTTCTAATATAAGATGCAAAGGAATTAAGAATGGAATCGTAATAGATACGGAGCAAGCAAAAATTTATTTGAAAGAAGCGAAAAAAGAGATAGAACAAAACTTAAATATAGAATTAAATCAGGCAATTGTAACGGTTCCTTCTCAAAATTGTACTTTTGAAATGGTAGAAGGAAAAATTAAGGTAGAGAAGGAAGATAAGCTAATTGGCTCTGATGAAGTCAATAATGTATTTCAAGAAGCAGTCATAGGAAAAGTAAAAGATCAACAAGAGTTAATTACCATTACTCCTATTTCTTTTCAAGTGGATGGAAAAGAAAGCATTTTAGATCCAAAAGGAATGGTGGGTGATACTCTTTCTGTAAAAGCAGTAATGGCTTCTATTCCGAAAGAAAATTTTAAGGCAACTATTGGTTTACTAAGGGAATGTGGAATTGAAGTAGTGGATGTTACATTAGGAGCGATTGGAGATTATTATGCAATAAAAAATTCTACCTTTGATTCTACTGTCTCTGCAATGATTAATATAGGATATTCCAAAACAGAAGTATCCATTTTTAATAAGGGAATTTTAATTAAGAATTCTCTCCTAGAAAGTGGTAGTCGATTGGTTGATAAAGATTTAGCCTATATTTATCAAATAAAAAAAGGACAAGCTAGAAAGTTAAAAGAAAATTTTGCAATCAGTAATACTAGATACTCAGATGTGAATGATACGATGGAATTTTTAAATAAAAACGAAGAAACTATCATCGTAAATCAATTGGAAGTATCAGAAATTGTAGAAGCAAGATTAAATGCTCTTTTAAAGCTTGCGAAAAAACAAATTCCCCTCTTAACAAATAGAGAAATAAGTACTATAATAATTACAGGGGGTATTACTGAATTAGCCGGTTTTGAATATGATGTAGAGAATGTTTTTGATAGAAGAACTACTGTTTTAGATATGAATACAATGGGAATTCGTAATAATATGTATTCTAGCTGTTATGGAATTCTAAAGTATTTTCATCACAAGTTAGATTTAAGAGGCTTATCTTATTCTATGATTGAAGAAAATAATAATAACCTTAGTTCAACAAAAGAAAAAGAATCTATAGGACTTCATGATCGAATTATCGGAAAAGTGTTTGGATATTTTTCAAATGATAGGGAGGATTAATATGTTTAATAGTTTAGAAATGGACCAATTAGCCAAAATAAAAGTAATTGGTGTTGGTGGTGCAGGATGTAATGCAGTAAATAGAATGATAGAATCCGGTGTAAAAGGGGTTGAATTTATTGTTGCTAACACTGATTTACAGGTGTTAAATAATTCGAAAGCTGATGTAAAAATTCAAATTGGAATTAATTTAACAGATGGACTTGGTGCAGGAGCAAATCCTGATGTTGGACGTGAAGCAGCAGTGGAAAGTAAAAAAGAAATTGAAGATGCTCTAAGTGGAGCAGATATGGTTTTTGTAACTTGTGGCATGGGTGGAGGAACGGGAACCGGAGCTTCTCCTGTGATAGCAGAAATTTCTCAAACACTTGGAGCATTAACGGTAGCTATCGTTACCAAACCATTTGGATTTGAAGGAAAAAGAAGAATGGATAATGCTCTAAGGGGATTAGATGAATTAAAGAAACATGTTGATACTTTAATTGTGATTCCAAATGATCGTTTAAGAGAAATTATTGATAAAACAACTCCAATGTTAGAAGCATTCAAAGAAGTAGATAATGTACTTCGTAGAGGGGTTCAATCTATCTCAGATTTGATTGCGGTAGTGGGACTTGTTAATCTAGACTTTGCAGATGTCAAAGCAGTAATGCAAAATTCTGGAAAAGCAATCATTGGAATTGGAATTGGAATGGGTGAAGATAGAGCAATTGAAGCAGCAAAACAGGCAGTATCTTCTCCACTTTTGGAAACAAGTATTCAAGGTGCAACCAATGCTATTATTAATGTAACTGGAGGAGTAAATTTAACCTTATTTGAAGCAGAACAAGCAGCAGAAGTAGTACGTG
This sequence comes from uncultured Bacilli bacterium, assembly GCA_947632565.1. Classification (GTDB taxonomy): domain Bacteria; phylum Bacillota_I; class Bacilli_A; order RF39; family UBA660; genus Alloscybalousia. The sequence continues at coordinate 26,220 of CANRPT010000016.1, forward strand.
CCGCATCTAATACTGATATTAATACTATCTTTGGATCTGTAATTAATGAAAACTTAACGGATGAAGTCATTGTTACTGTGATTGCTACAGGATTTAATGAAGATGAAAAACCAAAAGATGCCCTATATAATAATGTGCAAAATATGACTAGAAGAAGTACTCCTCGTGAAATCGAAGTCATTGATGATGATGACGATGATGATGGAGAAGATGATGATTTTCCTATCTTTTTACAAAATAAAAATTATTAATGAGATAAAAAACAGATATTATTCTATTCAACCTGAATAAAATATGTTATGATTAATTTAGGTGAGATATATGTATCATATCTGTTTTTATTTTTTAATGTTTTTTAGTTATTCTGTGATGGGATGGTTTGTAGAATGTATTTGTTGCACCATTGAAAGAAAAAAAATTACTTTTGATCGTGGCTTTTTGTTAGGACCATATTGTCCCATTTATGGTTATGGTGCAATGTATATGTATTTCTTTTTAAGTAGATACTATCACGAACCAATTACTTTACTGATTATGGCAATTGTTGGTACTTCAGCAATTGAGTTTGCTACAAGTTATGTCATGGAAAAAATATTTAAAGCTAGATGGTGGGATTATTCTGAAATGAAATATAATCTCGATGGAAGAATCTGCTTAAGAAATTCTTTTCTATTTGGTATCTTAGGGGTTATTTTTATTTATATTATTAATCCTATCATTTTATATTTATTCAAAGCAATTCCTGAAATGGTATTAATTGGAATTAGTTCAATTTTATTTATTATTTTTACAATAGATACAATTGTTTCTTTTTCTATTATGATGAAATTAAAATTAAATCTACAAAATATTAAAAAAGATTCTACTTCTTATATTGATAAAGAAGTGAAAAAAATTATCTCTAGTAATTCGTTTTATTTAAAAAAATTATTCCATGCATTTCCTAAAGTAAAACTAGTAATTCCAAAAGGAGAACAAATTATCTCTTCTATTCAAAAAACATTAGGTGGATTTGATGAGTTAAGAAAAGAAAGAAAAAAGAAAATCAAAGAACTAAAAAAAGAATTTCAAGAATCTAGAAAGAAAAAAAACTAGATTCTTTTTGTATATTTTTTGGAAAAAGGTTTCAATATATAGTTAGAGGAGATGAAATAGATGGATACAATACCACAAATCATATCAACAAAAGATTTTGCATACTTATCAGATATGTTTGAATGGAATTATAATGCATGGAAACAAATCAATCACTTTATGGAAGAAGTAGAGGATGAAAATATCAAGGATTTATTAGAAAGTTTTAGAAATATGCATTATGATCACATGGAGTTTATCATTTCAATTTTAAAACAAGAAGAATATGAAGAATGTGAATGTGAAGAATGTGAATGTGAGGAAGATGACGACGAAGAAGAAGAGGAAGATGATGATGATGATGAAATAGAAGATGAGGAGGAAGAGGATGAATAAAGAAATTAAAAATCCTAAAAAAGAAGTTTCTAGTGGAAAAGAAATGAATGATAGTGATTATTTAAATGTTGTTTTAGAATTAGAAAAGAATATGTCTAATAATTACTCTATTGCCTTAAATGAAGCAAGTAATGATTATTTATATGAAGATTATTTTACTCTTTTAGAAGATACGAAAGATGCTGCTCGAGAAGCTTATAATTTAATGTTTGAATATGGGTGGTATACTTTAGAAGAAGCAGAAAAAGAAAAAATAAACCAAAAAATATCTTGTTTAGAAGAAAAATTAAGAGAAATAGAAACAGAAGAAGCATAACGGAATGCTTCTTTTTCAAAATAACGAAAAAGAGAAAGTTTGTTAGTTTTATCTAACATCCTTCCTCTTTTAGATTTTTTATCTCTGTTAGTGATAAACCTGTACATTCAGAAATTGTTTTCCTATCTAGTCCTTTTTTTAACATAGCTTTTGCAATTTCCGTATTTCTTTGTGTGATACCTTGTTTTAATCCTTGTTCTAACCCCTTTTCTAACCCTTGTTCTAGGCCATGTTCATGTCCTTCTTCATAAGAATCTTTTCGAATGGAATTTTCTTCTTTCTTTCTCACTGCTTCATGATCATAGGCATAGATAAACTCTTCATCCATCGCTAATCTCTCCAATTCTTCGATAATTTCTAAATCTCTGGAATTCTTCGTAGCTTTTCTCATTTCTTCATAACTTTCTTTTTGAAATAAAGAAAGTCTGATATCGATTTCATTACTATCATAACATAATTTTTTAAATTCTGGTAAATAAATTTCAAAACTTTCAATATCTTCTATGACATCTTGAAGATGTGGTTCCATGAATAGATAATGAACTTCTTTTACTTTTGGAACTTTTTGATAAGAATAGTTATTAAATAGAATGAGTTTTGTTTCCATCGGATGATAGTTTTCTCCAGTTTCAAACCTGTTACCAGCGATACGATATAAATA
>CANRPT010000017.1 GCA_947632565.1 uncultured Bacilli bacterium
CTCAAGGAGCATATTATACCATTTACTGACATTTTCAAAAAATGATTTAACATGACATTATCACATAATGATTACATAAGAAAAAAATAAAAATTGCATATTTTTATGAAATATGTTATTATATAGGAGCCCGAGAAAGAGGAATTATGAAAAAAAATGATCATTATGCTTTCCAGTTGGTGTGTATTTGTATCTTAGCTTTTTCTTTATTTTTGGTGCTTTATTTTCAAATAAAGATAGAAAATTATCATGCTAGTATATCCAATATCAATGCAAACAAAATAGTAAGCAGTGCTTCTCTCATAAAAAGCGAGAAGAAGGAGAGTGTAAAGGAGAAAGAGAATACTATGACAACAGTTGAAGATATTTCTCCTTCCCAATCTTTTTTTAACCAAGAAAAGATAGCGGTAAATATAGTAGATACATCTCATTTTGCAGTTTTAAAAACAGAAACAGTAAATATCAGTCATTACGGGCATGATTGTTCTGGATGTACAACAGGTCTTACGGCTTCCGGTTATTATGTGGGGGATGGAAGAATTTATTATCAAGATGAAACTTTTGGTAGTGTTCGAATTGTAGCGGCAGATTCTAAATATCCACTTGGAACAATTCTTCGTTTAGGTTATTTTGATTCTAAGGTGACAGCAATTGTTTTAGATAGAGGTGGGGGAATTGGTGATGGAAAAAAATTCCAAATTGATTTATTAACCTCAAGTGAAAAAGAATCTTATCAGCTTGGAGTAGTTAGAAATGCAAGTTTAGAGGTATTAAGATTAGGTTACTAATTTTAGTACCTTTATTTTTTGAAAAAATTGATAGATTTCTTTGATATCTATGATATAATGATATTAGATTTTATATCATAATAGGTAAGGTGATAGTTGTGATAAGAAAAGATAAAACGCATCTTCATTTATTTAAACATCAATTACTAATTACTATTATTTCTGTTTTTGCGGTTGTGGTAGCAATGATTGGTGGAAGTTATGCTTTCTTTTCCTCTACTTCTAAAGCAGATGAATATAATGTTTTAAAAGTAGGAGAATTGGAAATTAGTTATGTTGACCAAGGAGAAGGATATGGGGATGTTTTATCTCTAAATGGAGCTTATCCAATGTCTATTGATGATGCAAAACAAATTACTCCGTACCGTTTTAACGTGGTAAATACTGGTACTCTTGCTGCTGATTTTAAAATAAAAATTAAAAATGATGAAGCAATTATTGCAGAAGACCATTGTGAAAAAAATTTGTTAGATGATCAATATATTATGTATCAATTTGATCATGAGGAACCTGTTTTATTGTCTAGTAAAGCAAGTGAAGATTATACTATTTATTCTTCTCAAAATTTGATAGCTGATCCAGATGGTGAAGAAAATGGGTTATTAAAAAATAGTAGTGAAATTCATGAAATTCGTATTTGGATTAAAGAAGATGCTCCGAATGAGATATTAGGAAAACATTTTCATGGAAAAGTAGTGATTGAGAGTGTACAGAGTGGAGTACAAGAAACAAAAGAATTTCACATAGGAGATGCGGTTACTTTAAAAGATGGAAGTAAATGGCGTGTTTTAGAAGATAGCGATGAAACAAGTACAACAGTAACATTACTATCGGATTATAATTTAAAAGAAGATGGAAGCTATCATACCGATTGCACAGGTGTTTGTAGTCCGAAAGCATTTGATGAATCGGATAGTCGTTTAACAGATCCAAATTCTTATTGTCTTACACCAGAATTTGGTTGTAATTATTATGGACAAAATGGAAGTACTGTTGTAAAAGATTCTACGATAAAAACCTGGTTAGAAGATGTTTATTTATCAAAATTAAAAACTTCTTTATCAGAAAAAGGTGGGAATACAGAAGATTTAACAGTTTCTCTTCCTACTATGGAACAGTTAGCTTCCGCTAGTAACCAAAAATTTGATCAAAAAGTATTGGATTTTACCTCTTATGATTGGCTAGTAAGTACTTCTTATTGGACAAGAACTCGTTCTAATAGTGGTAGTTCTTATGTTTGGGGAGTATTTTCTACGAATCATAATAGTTTTATCCAATATGCTAATTCGATAAATACTAACGGTGTAAGGCCTGTGATTGTTGTAAAAAAAGAAAATATTCAATAAAAAGCAAAGATAAAAAAGATTGAAAAGCAAAGATAAAAAAGATTGAAAAGCTTGACTTTCAATCTTTTTTTTGATATAATAAAGCCACTTTATGAAAGAAGGAATGAAAATGAAAAATTTAGAAAATATATCAGAAGAGATGATGGAAGATGAATTAGAAGAAAGTTTATTCAGAAGAAAATGGGAATCATTTCGTAATACGGGAAAAGGAAAATTTGTTTGTGCACTAGTGGGATCTTTAGTAACAGCAACTACTTTTATGTTATCCCTTCGTTTAGTATTTCTACACCCATTTTGGGCTTTATTGATGACCGTAGTAAGTGTTTGTGGAATTACCTATACAATAAAGCAATTAGCAAGTATATATTTACAAAATAAAGAGACTCGTAAACAAAAAAGAAAAGTAAAAAAACAACAAAGAAAAATAAAAAGAAAAAAAGCAGTAAAAAGTCTAGCAAAATCATTAAAAAACAGTATGCAAAATAAGGGAAGAAAAATTGCTAATCGTTTTACAAACGGTTTAGAAAAAATCAAAAATAGTAGAAAGAATAATACGATAGAAAACTTTTATGATCTTGATTATGATGAAGTAGAAGATATTCCTTCACCATTAGAAGATGATGAAGTGGAGATAGTAGAAGAGCCTGCATATGCAGAAGAAAATCAGCCACAGAAAGAAGTTGTATATAAAGAACAGTTAAAACCAAATTTATTAGATTCTTCTAGCAAAACAGCAGAACAAATATTAAAAGAAACATCGATTGCTAATTTTCAATTATATCAAGGACCTTCTAATATCAAATCAGTTGATTTATCTGCCTTGTATATTGAACCAGGTTTAACGATTGTGCCAGAACACTTTATTGTACATCCAAAAGATATCGAAATGCAAAGAATTGTTGAAAAACGTATAGAAGAAATTACTGGATGTAAGCCAATGTTTACCAATCGAATTATGGATGGAGAAGAAAAGAAAGTATACATGCTTATTCGATAAAAAAATAAATAGATGGATAGTAAAGTTTAGTCAAGTTACTAAACTTTTTTTCTTTGTTTTGATAAAATAAAAAAAGGAGGATAGTTATGAACCAAGATATTATATTAGAGATTAGCAAAAATTTAAATATTCAACCAAAACAAGTAGAAACAGTATTAAAATTATTAGAAGAAGGAAATACAATTCCTTTTATTGCTCGTTATCGAAAAGAAGCAACTGGTGCTTTAGATGAAGAAGTGATTCGTAGTATTAGTGAAGTTTATGAATATCAAGTAAACTTATTAAAAAGAAAAGAAGATGTCATTCGTTTAATTGAAGAAAAAGGATTACTAACCGAAGAGTTAAAAGAATCTATTTTAAAATGTCAAAAGTTAGTAGAAGTAGAAGATTTATACCGACCATACAAAGAAAAGAAGAAAACAAAAGCAACAGAAGCAATCAAAAATGGTTTAGAACCACTTGCAAAAATGATGATGTCTTTTCCCACAATGGGTACTTTAGAAGAAATGGCAAAGAAATTTTTAAACGAAAATGTCAAAACAGAAGAAGAAGCTATTCAAGGAGCAAAATATATTATAGCAGAATGGATTAGTGATAATGCTTATTATCGAAAAGAATTAAGAAAAAGACTTTATTTAAATGGAGCTTTTGTAAGTAAATTAAAGAAAAATGCTAATGATGAAGCTAAAATATATGAAATGTATTATGATTATCAAGAACCAGTCAATCGTATCAAAGCGCATCGCGTTTTAGCAATGAATCGTGGAGAAAGAGAAGGAATACTTAGTGTTAATTTAGAAATCAATCAGGAAAACTTAATTTCTTTTTTAGAAAGTAAAATAATTAAAAACCAAAATTCGTTTGTAGTAGAAGAAATTAAAGATGCTATTCATGATAGTTATAAAAGATTAATCTTTCCTAGTATTGAAAGAGAAATTAGAGCAGAATTAAAAGAACAAGCAGAAGAAGTGGCCATTGACAATTTTTCTAAAAATGTAGAAAGTTTACTACTCACTCCACCGATGAAAGAAAAAGTCGTATTGGGATATGATCCTGCCTTTCGTACTGGGTGTAAACTAGCAGTATTAGATCCCACTGGAAAAGTTTTAGATATTCAAGTCATTTATCCAACGGAACCTCATAATAAGATTGCAGAAAGTAAAAAAATCGTTCTAGATTTAATTGAAAAGTATCAGATTGACATCATTGCGATAGGAAACGGAACAGCTTCTCGCGAAAGTGAAACATTTATTGCGGATACCATTAAAGATGCCAAAAGGAAAGTAGAATATGTAATTGTGAGTGAAGCAGGTGCTTCTGTTTATTCTGCTTCTCCTTTAGCGATTCAAGAATTTCCTGATTTAACAGTAGAAAAAAGAAGTGCTATTTCCATTGGTAGAAGACTACAAGATAGTCTGTCAGAATTAGTCAAAATAGATCCGAAAAGCATTGGTGTTGGGCTATATCAACATGATGTACAAGGTAAAAAATTAGATGAATCTCTAGATTTTGTGGTAACGAAAGCTGTAAATGGAGTAGGAGTAAATATTAATACAGCATCTCCTTCTTTATTACAATATGTATCTGGTCTTACTAAAAAGGCAATAGATACTATTATCTCCTATCGTAATATCAAAGGAAAAATTAATTCACGCCAAGAAATAAAAAAAATGAAAGGAATTACAGATAAAATTTATGAACAATCTATCGGTTTTATGAGAATTTTAGATGGAGAAAATCCTTTAGATAAAACATCCATTCACCCAGAAAGTTATCCTCAAACAATGCTATTACTGAAATCTATTAATTGTAATTTAGATGATATTGGAACAGATAAATTAAAAGAAAAGTTAACCCAGTATGATATTAAAAATTCTAAATTAGATATTGATCAATATACACTAAAGGATATTATCGATGCCTTAACAAAACCGAATCGAGATCCTAGAGATGAGATGCCTAGACCAATTTTAAAAAGCGATATTTTACACGTAGAAGATTTACACATAGGAGATAAACTACAAGGCACTGTTAGAAATGTAGTAGATTTTGGATTATTTATCGATATTGGACTTCATAATGATGGACTTGCCCATATTTCCAAACTTTCGAAAGATTATATCAAACATCCTTCCGAATTATTTCATGTTGGTGATATTGTAGATTGTTTTGTGATCGATATTAAAAAAGATCAAGAAAAAGTATCCCTTAGTTTGGTTGAGGAGTAAAAATGGAAAAAGCAGAGGAAGAAAAAAGCTGGAGCACTTATGAAGTTGATTTATTAAAATCCAATCAGAAAAAATAATTAATTAGTAAAAATGTTTATTAGCAACAGAAAGATTACTTTTGAGGTTGTCAAATGGTGTATCTTTCTTTTTTTATCATGTAAATCGAACAAAGAGAAAAATAAAAAAATTAGAAAAATGGAAATCCTTTGTTTTCTTGAAAATGAAAAAAACAGAAAAATTTTTTCTTTTTGAAAAAGAGAAAATAATACTCTAAAATCCTTATAAATAAAAGAAAATAAATTGTTTTAAAATTGTCAATACATTTTTGAAAAAAATTAAAAAATCAAAAAATTGAAAAAATCAAAATGTAAAGTTTTTAAATTTTTTAGAAAATTTATTGACTAGGAAAATAGGAAATAATACAATGGAATTATCAAAAGTAGTAGGAAGTGAGGAGTAACAATGACAGATACAATGGAAAAAGTTTCCGGCTTAACAGTCATCAAAAGAAATGGAAAGAAAGTAGACTTCGATGGAGCAAAAATTGCTCTTGCTATCAAAAAAGGATTCGATGATGTAAGAGTCATTCATGATGATGAAGAAGAAAACGTTTATACTGAAAAAGATATTCAAACCGTGTATAAAGAGGTAATCTCTAGAATAGAAAAGGATTTTCAAAATCAAGATAAAATTAAAATTGAACAAATTCAGGATTTGATTGAAGAATCATTACAGAAAAAAGGGTATAAAGATGTTTATCAACATTTTTCTGAATATCGTGAAAGAAGAAATCAATCTAGACATCTTTTCTCAGAAGAAAAAAAGTTGCATAAATTTTTAAAAACCATTGAAGGACTTGGATTAAAATCTTCTAATGAAGATAATAATAAAAGAGAAAATGCAAATGTAGATGGAGATACTGCCATGGGAACTATGTTACAATATGGTTCTACCGTATCCAAAGAATTTGCGAAAACTTATTTAATGAAACCAAAATTTAGTGAAGCTCATGAGAGTGGAGCCATTCACATTCACGATATGGACTTTATGCCAATGGGAACCACTACTTGTATGCAAATTGAATTAGATCGTTTATTTAAAAATGGATTTTCAACAGGACATGGGCATTTAAGAGAACCACAAGATATTATGAGTTATTCTGCTTTAGCAGCCATTGCAGTACAATCTAATCAAAATGATCAACATGGTGGACAAAGTATTCCAGCTTTTGATTACTATATGGCTCCAGGAGTATTAAAAACATTTAAAAAACATTTCAAACAACAAATCTATGATTTATTAGATTATGAAGATATCTTAGATTTTATCAATATGGATAAAATTGCGAAAGATATTGATAAATTAACAAGTATTGAAGTAGATACTAATGATTTTGCTAACTATTATAAGGATAGTAAAAAGTTGAAAACAGCTTTCCAAAAAGCATATGAAAAAGCACTTGCTAAAACGAATCGTACCACTTATCAAGCCATGGAAGCCTTTGTTCATAACTTGAATACGATGCATTCTAGAGCAGGAGCACAAGTACCATTTTCTTCTGTTAATTTTGGTACCGATACTTCCGCAGAAGGAAGAATGGTAATTGAAAATTTCCTATTAGCTACCGAAGAAGGATTAGGAAGAGGAGAAACTCCGATTTTCCCAGTATCAATCTTTAAGGTAAAAGAGGGAGTAAACTTTAATAAAGAAGATAAAAATTATGATTTATTTCAACTAGCTTGTCGTGTTTCTGCCAAAAGATTATTTCCAAATTTCTCTTTTCTAGATGCTCCTTTTAACTTAGAATATTATAAACCTGGAGATTATAGAACAGAAGTTGGATATATGGGATGTCGTACTCGTGTCATGGCGGATGTTACCGATCGTGATAATGAAACAACGGGTGGTAGAGGAAATTTATCATTTACCTCTATCAATTTACCAAGAATTGGAATTAAACATGGAATTTGCTTAAAAGAAAGAGAAAAAGCAGATATGGAAGGATTCTATCAGGAACTTGCTGATATGATGGATTTAGTAAGAGATCAATTACTAGAAAGATTTGAATTACAGTGTAGCAAGCATCCTTATAATTTCCCATTCTTAATTGAACAAGGATTATGGACCAATGGGGATAAGTTAGGACCAAATGATCGTTTAAGAAAGATTTTAAAACATGGAACTTTAACGATTGGATTTATTGGACTGGCTGAAACATTAAAAGCTTTAATAGGAAAACACCATGGAGAAAGTGAAGAAGCTCAAAAATTAGGATTAGAAATTATTACTTTCATGAGAAAAAGATGTGATGCATATTGTAAAGAATACAATTTAAACTTTACTTTAATTGCCACTCCAGCAGAAGGATTAAGTGGAAGATTTGTTGACATTGATAAGGCTATCTATGGAAAAATAAAAGGAGTAACCGATCGTAATTATTATACGAATTCATTCCATATTCCAGTATATTATAATATTAGTATTAAGAATAAGATTTATTTGGAAGCACCTTATCATAAATTAACGAATGGTGGACATATTTCTTATATTGAATTAGATGGAGATACTGTTCGTAATGTAGAGGCTTTTGAAAGTGTCATTCGTATGATGAAAGAAGCAGGAATTGGGTATGGAGCAATTAACCATCCAGTAGATCGAGACCCTGTTTGTGGATACGTAGGAGTGATTAATGACGTTTGCCCTGGATGTGGTAGACACGAATTCGAAGGAGTACCAATCGAACATCTGAATGAAACTGGATGTTGTTGTGGTAGATAAAAAAAGAAAGAAAGGAAGGAAAAAAATATGGAAAAAGTAGTAGGAGAAGGAGTAAAATTTGAACGTATTAGAAGGGTAACAGGTTATTTATCAGGAGATGTATCACGTTTCAATAATGGAAAAAGAGCAGAAGAAAAAGATCGTGTAAAACACTCTGGAATCAAAGAAGTAATTTCTGAAGAAAAGTGTAAGTAAAATGAAAATCAGACTTGCCGCATATTTACAACCAGATAGTATTGTAGATGGAGAGGGAATCCGTACCGTCATTTGGACGCAAGGATGCCCTCATCATTGTCTTGGTTGTCATAATCCAGAAACACATGATTTCGAAGGAGGAGCTCTTGTTGATTTAGAAGAAGTATATCAAATAATTGATTCTTTAGAAGGACAAGAAGGAATTACTTTTTCGGGAGGGGATCCTTTTATGCAACCAGAAGCCTGTAGTCAAATTGCTCATTATGCAAAACAAAAAGGGTATAATATTTGGTGTTATACAGGATTTACTTTTGAACAATTATTAGAAAAAGCAAAACAAGATTCAAAAATTATGGATTTCTTACAAGAAATTGATGTATTAGTAGATGGAAGATTTGAATTAGCGAAAAAAAGTTATGATTTAATTTTTATGGGTTCTTCTAATCAACGAATTCTGGATGTAGCAAACAGTTTAAAGAAAAAACAACCTATTTTGGTAGAAAAATATCAAAACAAGGAAACTCCTTCAGGAAGAAAAAAACAAGCAGGAATTTATCTATAAAATAAGATGATTCATTGATAAAAAGGATGAATCGTTTTTCTTTTTTGATATTCTTCTTAATTTTGTTGTAAAACTATTTTTTAATTTGTATAATGAAATAGGTGATGTTATGAAATATTATTGTTTAGGAGTCAAGGGGTCTGGAATGGCAACACTTGCTTGCTTTCTTCATGATTTAGGAAATCAAGTATCTGGTTATGATGATGTAAAGGATTGGAAATTTACTGAAAAAGGGTTAGATGAAAGAAAAATTCCTATTTTTTATCAGGCAAATCTTCATTTAGATAAAGATACTATTGTAACTTATTCTAAGGCACTAAAAGAAGATCATCCTGAATTAAAACGAGTAAGAGAATTAGGGTTCTTGGTAAAAGAGTATTCCGAAATTGTAGGTGAATTAACAAGTCAATTTCGTACTATTTCTGTTAGTGGGACTCATGGAAAAACTACAACTTCTTCTTTAATTAGTCATATCGTTGATCATACATTGGGGTGTAATTATTTTATTGGAGATGGAAGAGGTTATGCCAATCCAGAAAATCAGTTATTTGTGATTGAATCGGATGAATTTAATAGACATTTTTTAGCTTACCATCCAAGTATTACAGTAATTACTAATATCGAATTAGAACATACAGAATGTTATAGAGATATAGAAGATATCATTCAAACTTTTGAAACTTTTGCTAGGAGAACCAAAGAATTATTAGTTGTTTGCGGAGATAATGAAAATATTAGAAAAATTCATTTTTCTACTCCAGTTATTTACTATGGATTTGATGAGAAAAATGATTATGTAGCCAAAAATATTCAAATCAATCAATCTGGTAGTAGTTTTGATGTTTTTTATCAAGATCAATTTTATGGGAATTTTCAAGTTCCTTTATTTGGAAAACATATGGTCCTAAATACTTTAGCTTCCATTATTGTTTCAGAAAAATTAGGAATCGAAAAGGAAAAAATAAAAACTTATCTTACTAATTTTCATAATGCGGAAAGAAGATTTCAAGAAAAAGTAATCGGAAATATTGTTACAATTGATGATTATGCTCATCATCCAACGGAAATTAGAGTAACCTTAGAGGCTGCAAAAACCAAATATCCAGATAAAACGTTAGTAGCGGTATTTAAACCCAATACTTATTCTAGAACCAAAGATTTTTATCAAGATTTTAGTAAAGCATTGCAAGTAGCTGATCAAGTTTATCTAACAGAAATTGATTGTAATCGAGAAAGACAAGAAGATTATCCAAATGTTACTTCCCATTTAATTTTAGAATTAATTCCAAATGGAAAGATAATTTCGGAAGAAACTGTTTCAGAATTATTGCAGTATCAAAATGCTGTAGTATGTTTTATGAGCTGTGCTAGCATTCAGCATTTAAAGGAAAGCTATGAAAAGTTATTAGAAGAAAGTACGAAGTAAGTACTTTTTTTCTTTGTTTTTTCATTTAATAAACTAGAAATAGAAATCAAAAGGAGGATTTTTATGCCACTTCCTAATGTTTCTGCTAAGACTTTTTCTTTTAGTGCAGTCTTAGTTGGTTATTTATTAATTGATGATTTAACAACAAATGAGCAAAATGCCTTAGGAAACTGGCTAATGTTAACAGCACAGGTTTTATGTACCAATGCTTTTTATAAACAAGTAGAAGCAGAAAGAAAGATGTATAAAACTCCAAATAGAGAAGAAACTATCAATATGATGGAAAAAATGATGAATGCTATCAAAGAGGAGTTAGAGGAATTAAAAAATGCAAAAAACTAAAAAAGGGTATTGTCAAGATAATTTTTCTTTGATACAATAAGTTTGCTTATGGCGAGATAGCTCAGCTGGCTAGAGCGTCCGGTTCATACCCGGAAGGTCGAGGGTTCGATCCCCCCTCTCGCTACCAATTGATAAAAAACTCAAGGATTTGAGTAAAGATAGAAAAATGACTTGAGAAAGCCATTTTTTTTCTTATTAGAAAAGATAGGATTGGATAAGATGGAGAAGAGAAAAATAAGAATTAATATGCTTTCTATGGCAGATGCTGTCGATGGACAAGGAGTAGGAAGTGCCTATTTAGAATTAATCAATCTTTTAAAAGAAGAAGGAAAAGAAGAGTTTGAAATAGGAATTAATCAAGGAAAAGGATATGATATTATTCATGCCCATACCATAGAACCTAGAAATTATTTCAAATTGAAATTTAGTAAATGCCCAACTGTTGCCTATGTTCATTTTTTACCAGATACTTTAGATGGTTCCATTCAATTACCAAAGTTTCTTTTTCAAATTTTTAAAAAATATGTAATTCGTTTTTATCAAACAGCTGATTATTTGGTAGTAGTAAATCCTATTTTTCAAAAAGATATGATAAAAGCAGGATTAGAAGAAAAGAAAATTCATTATATTCCGAATTTTGTATCCAAAGAAAAATTTTATTTAAAAACGAAACAAGAAAAAAAAGAGTTGCGAAAAAAATATGAAATTCAAGAAAAAGATTTTGTAGTATTAGGAGCAGGACAAGTACAAACCAGAAAAGGGGTTTTGGATTTTGTTGAAGTAGCTAAAAAGTTACCCGATATTACTTTTATTTGGGCAGGTGGATTTTCTTTTGGTGCTATTACAGATGGACATAGTGAATTAAAAAAAATCATGGAACATCCACCTAAAAATGTAAAGTTCTTAGGGATTGTACCACGAGAAGAAATGAATGACTTATTTAATGTTGCTGATTTATTGTTTGTTCCTTCCTATAACGAATTATTTCCTATGACAATTTTAGAAGCAGTCAGTACTGAAACTCCTATTTTATTAAGAGATTTAGAATTATATCAGGATATTTTATTTCAAAAATATTTAAAAGGAAAAAATAATAAAGACTTTGAAAAGCAAATTCAGGTGTTAAAAACAAATAAAAAGTTATATCAAGAACAAGTAGAAAATGCAAAATATATTTCTCATTTTTATAGTAAAGAGCATGTTTATCAAATGTGGAAAGAATTTTATTGCAGAATTTTAAAAGAGAAAAAATGATCTTCTTTCGATGTTAGTTTATCGTGAAAAAAGAAAGGAGAAAGTTATGAATTTAGAAGATCAATTTCGTTTATATGTTGGAGCTTATTATGGAATATCCGAAATGGATGAATATGATTTAAAAGTTTATATTTTAAAAGATATAGAAAATATTATTCGAGATTTTGTGAAAACATATCCTCTTACTTCTTTTTCTTATCAAAAAGAAGCTTTAAAATTAGAGAAGCTTTCTTTAAAAAGAAAATTGCAGGATAGTTTAATCGTGTTAAATCAAATGAATGCTCCCTTAGAACTAGTTTTATTAGTAAGAGCTAGATTAAAAGAGTTAGCTAGCATTTAGAGAGGTGTAGATGAAAGATTGGTATCAGAAACAAATAGAGGAAGTATTTCAAATATTAAAAACAAACCAAGAAGGTTTATCTGAAAAAGAAGTAAAGAATCGATTACTAGAAAATGGACTTAATTTATTGCCAAAGAAGAAGTCAGAAGGCTTTTTTCATATTTTCTTTCGAGGAATGTTGGATCCTATTGTGTTATTATTAGTAGTAACAGTTATCTTTTCCTTCTTAGTAGGGGAATTTATAGATGGAATTGCTATTATTTTGATTATTATGTTAGATTTATTTTTAGGAACGATTCAAGAATATCATGCGGAAAAAACAGCTGATAGTTTATCGGATTTTATAAAAGTAAATTCTTTAGTACAGAGAAAAGAAGGAGTAATTTCAATTGATTCTAAAAACTTAGTAGTTGGGGATATTGTTTTGTTATCTTCTGGAGATAGAGTTGCTGCTGATTTAAGAATTATCAGTAGTCAAAACCTACAAGTAAATGAATCTATTTTAACCGGAGAAAGTACTTTCGTTTTAAAAGATAATAAAGTATTAGAGAAGGAAACTCCTTTCGTCTATAGAACAAATATGCTATATTCTGGAACTAGTATTGCTATGGGAAGAGCAACTGCTGTTGTAGTTGCAACAGGGCTTAATACAGAAATTGGAAAAATAGCAGATACCGTTAGTGAGACAAAACGAACAAGTTCTCCTTTAACAATTCGAATGAATCAATTTTCGAAACAAATTGGTATCTTTATCCTTATTATCGCTATTGTTATTGCAGCAGTTTTATTCTGGAAAGGGGTTTCTGGAAAAGAAATCTTTTTATCTGTCATTGCATTATCTGTTTCTGCTATGCCTGAAGGATTACCTCTTGCTCTTACCATGGCATTAACGATTGCTTCTAATCGAATGGCGAAAAAGAATGTGATTGTAAAGAAATTAAACTCTGTGGAAAGTTTAGGAAGTTGTACTGTTATTGCATCTGATAAAACAGGAACACTTACCATGAATGAACAGATGGCAAGAAAAATTCTTCTTCCGAATGACATTGTATTTGAGATAACAGGATATTCAGAAAGTGGTGAAGTAGTAAGAACTACTTCTCATATTCCTAGTTTTGAAAAAGCCTATGAAGTATGTAAATTAGGAGTTATTAATAACGAGGCTACGCAAGACCAAAATGGAAAATGGTATGGAGATTCTATTGATATCGCTTTTTTAGTATTAGGAAAGAAGATAAACGTAGATACTTCTAGAATAAAAATTCAAAAAAGGATTCCTTATGAGTCAGAAAATCAATATTCTGCAGTTTTTTATGAAGAAGAAGGAAAAATCCATGTAACGGTAAAAGGCTCTTTCGAAAAAGTATTAGGGTTTTGTAGTAAAATGAACACTGATTCTATTATTTCTTTAGAAAAAGAATTTTTAAGAAAGCAAAATGAGCATCTTGCAATAGATGGATATCGTGTTATTGCGTTAGCAGAAGGAATTGTTTCAAAAAAGGAACTAGAAGAAACAAAAATCAAAAACTTAATTTTTCAAGGAATGGTTGCTTTTATTGATCCTATCAGAGAAGATGTAAAAGCTTCTATTCAAGAGTGTAGAAATGCTGGAATTAAGGTCGTGATGATTACAGGAGATCATCCTTTCACTGCTTTTGCGATTGGAAAAGAGTTAGGACTGGCAAGCAAAAAAGAGGAAGTAGCAACTGGAGAAGAAATTGAAAAAGAATTAGCGAAAGGATTAGCTTCTTTTGATTCCTTTATTGCATCTAAATCTATCTTTACGAGAGTAACTCCTTTAGATAAATTAGAAATTGTATCTTCTTTTCAAAGGCAACAAGAATTTGTTGCAGTAACTGGAGATGGAGTCAATGATGCTCCTGCTTTAAAAAATGCTAATATTGGAGTATCGATGGGAAGTGGAACCGATGTTGCCAAAGAAACAGCTACTATGATTTTACAGAATGATAATTTTACTTCTATTGTTGCTGGAATTCAAGAAGGAAGAACTGCCTATAGTAATATTCGTAAAGTAAGTTATATGTTGTTATCTTGTGGAGTAGCAGAAGTATTATTTTTCTTATTATCTGTTATCTGTAATTTACCAATTCCTTTAGTAGCAATTCAATTGCTGTGGTTAAATATTGTAACGGATGGTTTACAAGATATCGCTTTGTCTTTTGAAAAATCTGGAACAGAAATTATGACAGAAAAACCTAGAAGTACCAAAGAAACAATTTTTAATCAAGAATTATTTTGGGAAGTCATCATCGCAGGTGTTACCATCGGTATGGTTGTCTTTCTATTGTGGAAATATTTAATAGGGATAGGGATGGATGTAAGAAAAGCACGTGGATATGTAATGGCACTCATGGTATTTATGCAAAACATTCATGTATTCAATTGTAGAAGCGAAAGAGAATCTATTTTCCATATTCCATTTTTTAGTAATCCATTTATTTTAATCACTATTTTTTCTTCTATTCTTTTACAGATTATAGTGATGGAAGTACCAATTTTTAGTACCTTTTTACAAGTTACTGCTATCCCATATTTTCACTTATTTTACTTATTTCTTTTATCTTTATTTATTCTTAGTGTAATGGAAGTTTTTAAAATTTGTAAAAGAAGATTATATAAAAACTAAATTCAGGTATTGTCAAAGAAAAATAGAGATGATAAAATAATAATGTCTTTTTGGACATTATTATGGTCTGTTGGTGAAGTGGCTTAACACACCACCCTCTCAAGGTGGCATTCACGGGTCCGAATCCCGTACAGATCACCAAATAAGAATAAAAAAAGAAAGAGTATTCTTTCTTTTTTCTATTCTTTTGATACTTCAATTGCTCCTGTTGGACAACTTTCTGAAGCATCTATTACATTTTCTTGATCTTTTTCTGGAATTTCTTGTATCTTTTCTCCTGATTTTTCTAATTCTGTTTTATCTGGTTCTATTACTTCTGCAAGACCATCTTCTCCAATTTGAAAAATTTGATCAGCAATCACTGTACAAGCTCCGCAACCGATACAAGTATCTTTTTTAACTCTTGCTTTCAATTTTATTCCTCCTCTTTTTATTTATTATAACAGAAACTTATGTCTAGAGACAATCAAAGAAATGAAATTTCTTCGAAATTGTTTCTCTTTTCTTTATTTTATGTTATGATAATATTAGTTATGATAAGGGGTGACTGATAGTGGCAAGTCGTATGGAAAAGTACCATTCCAATGAAGAAGTTACACATCATAGTCGTTCTATAAAAAATGAACATTTATATGAAAATTTATATAATAATAAAATAATTACAGAATTTGCTGATGTGGAAAAGGAAAATGTCGTAAATTTAAGTACACTTTCTAAGACTTTTAATAAGAATCGAAGAGAAAATTATCAAAAAAACAAATTGTTTTCTGATAGTTCTGTTATGACATTATTAGAAGAAAAATCAGAAAATCCAATTCAAAATTTAGAAGAATCTTCTTTAGAAGAAAAAAATTATAACATTAACGATATCTTAGCACAAGCTAAAAAAAATCGTAGTATAGAGGATTCTCAAGAAGAAAAACAACGCTTTAAAACAGTAGAATATAATATTATTTCAGATTTAAGTGAAGAAAAGAAAAAAGAAAATAAGGAAAAGAAGAAACCATTATCGAAAGATGAAGAAGAAAACTTAGAAGAATTAATTCATACCATTACTTCTAATAGTTTAAGAAAAAAAATAGATGATGAATTATTAGGAGATCTTCTTCCTACAGAGGAAGATGAAAGTATTATTTCTCCAGAATTATTAAAAGATATTCAAGAAAAAGCAGAAACTTATGTTCCTAAAAAAACAGAAGAAGAAGAAAAAGAGGATATTACTGGAGAAATGGATCAATCATTTTATACGAAATCGATGGATTTATCTGATCAAGACTTTGTATCGAAAGAGGAAGAAGAGGATGATCGTTCTTTTTTAGAAGATGCAAAGATGTCTTTACCAAGAAAAATTTTACTTTTCCTATTTATCATAATCATAATCGGAATTATTGGTTATATTATTTTTCGATTTATTTAAAAGCTATACTGAAAAAATTAGATGCTAGAGAAATAAATACAAAAATAGATATCTTTTAGTAGTCTATTTAGAATTTGGAGAAAGTTATGAATCAGAAAAAAAACTATTTATTTTGGTTATAATATAATAGAAGGATATGATGTTATGAAAATCAAAAATACTTATAAACTTACCATTGGTGTACTTATCTTTATGATTTTATTATTTGGAACTTCTTATGCCTTTTTTGCAAGTGTAGTAGAAAAGCATGGAAAACTAAATATTGTAGTAGGGACATTAGATTATCAAATTAAAGGAAATGGAATAACAAATAATCAAGTTACTTTAGCAGCATATGAAATAAAACAAATTACTTTATCTATTACTTCTTTGAATAAAATTAGTTCAAAGTATGAACTTTATTATCTACCAAATCATAATGTAGAAGTAGGATATTTGGAAGAATCACAGGATCCTGTAAGTGGAAATATAGATGCAAGTCAAAAGAAAAGTGTAAATATTGTTGTCATCAATCATACTAATACCAGTCAAACAGTTACTTTAGGAGTAGAGGGAGGACTAGAAAAAAATAATCTTGTCTTATCAAAAGGAAATCATATTTCTAAACTTTCTCCTTATAAAGCTACTAATATCATTGTAAATGGAGGATTAGAAAAAGAAAATATTGAAAAATATAGTAGTACTATGGATATTGTAAGAACTAATCATTTAGTATATGAAGGAAATTACAGTTTAGAAGCAAAAAAAACTTGTCCTTCCTGTTCTGTAAATACTTCAGCTGGAGTTGTATATTATTATTTAATTCAAAGCATACCAAAAACTATTCAAAATCATAAATATTATGCAACTGAAGTAATATATCCAGCAAAAATGAATAATTCTAACTCTTGGCGCGGAGAGTTTGATGTGTTTGGTAGTGGTACTATAGAAGATGGAAATATTAAATTACCAAATTTAAAAATAAATACTTGGCAAAAATTAAGCTTTACTTTTACCTCATCGGCTGAACAAAGTTTATTTAGACCAATGTATATTAACATACCAGGTAGTGGAGATGTTGATTTTCAAGCCTATTTTGATAATATGATGTTCATTGACTTAACAGAAACCTTTGGTAGTGGTAATGAACCAGATCAAGATTGGTGTGATAGTCATATTCATTATTTTGATGATACAATAACTATTTATAAATAAAAGCTTTCCGAAAATGGAAAGCTTTTTCTAATAACCATAAGGATAATAATAGTTATTACTATAGTATGTTGGATATGGTTGTGGGTAATACATCATTGGTGGTTGATAATAATTTGGACGATTATAACCAATTGCATATCCCGCTACACCACCTAATAAAAGTGGAGCTAAAAATCCTCCTCCAACAAATCTTTGATCTTGATAATTCTTTCCTCGATACATATTTCGATTCATTTGTGGTATATTATAATTGTATGGATACATAAAATCACCTCTTACTTATATTTTATGTATCAAGAAAGGAAAGAGTGAAAATGAGTGATAAACTAAAAGAATTAGCTAATTTGATTGTCAGTTATTCGATTCACGTAGAAAAGAATGAAAAAGTATTAATTATTACCCAATCTTTAGAAACAAGAGAATTTGTTTCCTATTTAATTGAAGCAATTTATAAAAGTGGAGGAGTTCCTTGTTTAAAAATTAATGATCCATTATTAGGAGCACAATTGTCAGAAGGAAATAACGAAGGTAGAATTCAATTACTACAAAAAATTCAAGAAAATGAAGTAGAATTATTTGATTCTTTCATTAATATTCGTTATTCGATGAATGATTATGAAAGTAAAAATGTACCAGCTGAGATGGCCAAGAAATTAAGTCAAGCACTCCTACCATCTTCTGATATTCGAGTAAATCAAAGAAAATGGGTTTTATTAAATTATCCTTCCTTATTAGATAGTTATAAAGCAGGAATGAGTAGTAGAGAGTTTTGTAACTTTGCCTTAAATGTGATGACCGTAAACTATCAACAAATGGGAAAATTAATTCAACCGTTAAAAAAATTAATGGATCGAACCGATAAAGTAAGAATTGTTTCTCCTGGTACCGATTTAACCTTTAGTATTAAAGGAATGGGAAGTATTCCTTGCGTGGGAGAAATGAATATTCCAGATGGGGAACTTTATAGTGCACCTGTTAAAAATAGTGTGAATGGAACCATTACCTATAATACTCCGAGTCCTTATCAAGGAAATGTATTTCATAACGTGTCCTTACAATTTCAAGATGGAAAAATTATCAAAGCTACTTGTGATGAGGATGATCAAAAGTTAAATGAAATTTTTGATACCGATGAAGGAGCACGTTATGTGGGAGAATTTTCGTTAGGATTTAATCCTAAAATATTATACCCAATGGGAGATATTTTATATGATGAAAAAATTTTAGGAAGTTTGCATTTTACACCAGGGCAAGCCTATAAAGACTGTTATAATGGAAATGATTCTGGAATTCATTGGGATATGGTATTAATTCAAAGAAAAGATTATGGTGGAGGAGAAATCTATTTTGATGATGTATTAATCCGAAAAGATGGAATGTTTGTGTTAGAAGAATTAAAACCATTGAATTTTGATTATCAAGGGTAATCCATTTGGATTACTTTTTTGTTTTTTTCTTTTTTGCTCTTTTTGATTCACAGAAAAATAAAAAATCTCATTCTGCTTTTTTAAAATTCTTGGTTTTTCTTTTAGAAAAATAGAAAATGTTCCATTTGCCTTTTCTTTTTCTTTTCTTTATAATCATTTTCGGTGATGAAAATGAAAGATAAAATAGCAGGGCTTTCTCTCGATCAAGAGCAGGAAGCAATTGTATTAGATCAAAACAAATATTTATTAGTAGTAGCAGGAGCTGGAAGTGGAAAAACCTTAACCATTTTAGGAAAGATTCATTATCTCATCAAATATCAACATCTTCTCCCAGAAGAAATTTTATGTATTTCCTTTACAAGAAAGGCTGCTAATAGTTTAAAAGAAAAATTGAAACAAGAATTTGCTTTGGAAATGCCAGTTTATACATTTCATCAATTATCATTAGAAATTTTAAAGGAAAATCACCAATCTTTTAAAATCGCAGAACCGGAATTATTAGAACATATTACGATGGAGTTTTTTCGCGAAACTATTTTACTGGATTTGAAACAAATCACTTATTTTTTCACCTATTTTCATATTAAAACAACCAAAAATGGTTCCCAAAAATATCAAAAGTTCTATCAAGAACATCCCCAACAAATAAGACTATTAGAAAAATTAATCATTACTTTTCTGCATCTTTTGAAATGTAATCATTATTCCTTGGAAGATTTTTTACTATTTTCTAAAAAAGTGAAACACACTTTTTCCTATAGAACCTACCAAAAAGAAAAATCCTTTTTAATTTTAGCACTTAATATTTATTTGATTTATCAAAAATATTTAGAGGAAAATCAGGAAATTGATTTTGATGATATGATTTTAAAAGCTACTTCTATTTTGAAAGAAAAAGGTTATGTGAAAAAATATCGTTATGTCATCATTGATGAATATCAAGATACTTCTTTGATTCGGTTTCAGTTAATCCAAGCAATTTTAGAAAAGACAGATGCGAATCTAATGGTAGTAGGGGATGATTTTCAATCGATTTATCGTTTTACAGGATGTGAGTTATCCTTATTTTTAAATTTTCAAACGTATTTTCCTACTGCTAAAATGATGAAAATTCAAAATACTTATCGAAATAGTCAGGAATTAATTCAAGTAGCAGGAGATTTTGTGATGAAGAACCAAAAACAAATTCCAAAAAAGTTACATTCGAATAAGAGTTTAAAAAACCCTATTCAAATTGTTTATTATGATCACATTCACGATGCTTTTGAAAAATTAGTAGTAGAAGTTTATGAAAAAACGCAAAAACCGATTTTAATATTAGGAAGAAATAATCAAGATATTTATTCTGTTTGCAATCAGAATTTTCAAATCGATGAAAATGGTAAAATCTTTTACCGAAAAAATAAAAATATCAAATTAACTTATTTAACGGTTCATAAATCGAAAGGATTAGAAGAAGAAAATGTTATTCTCATTCATTTAAAAAATGAATTATTAGGGTTTCCTAATCAGATTCCAGATGAAAAAATTTTAAGATTGGTTTCTATTCCATCAGAACATTATCCTTATAGTGAAGAAAGAAGATTGTTTTATGTTGCTTTAACTCGAACGAAAAATAAAGTTTATCTTCTTGTTCCCAAGAAAAATCCTTCTATTTTTGTGAAAGAAATAAAAAAGAAAGAAAATGTAATAGAAATTCATATTTAATGATAAAAATAAGAGATAGTATAAAGAAAAAGAAAAATGAATTAAATGCATTTTTGAAATAAAGTGAAATTTTAATTTGATAGGATTAGCTAATATGCTATAATATATTTGAAAGCAGGGATATGATGAAAGAATTAGATAGATATATGAAACACTGTAATTTAGTTTTTACAGATACTCTTAGTAGATCAGATTTTTGTCAAGTTGGATTTAATCCAGATAAAGTAGAGGTAAATTATAATGATAGTATTACGTTATTACATTTGATATCTTCGTTTAATGAACTTTATTTATTGTTTCAAAAAGAATATGAGAAATTAGAAAAGTTAGATTTAGGAAAACGTGTAGAAGTATTAGGTTTTCATCAATGTACTTTGGATCAGAATCATTATCGATTTTTAATTCTCTATATCAATCATCCTGTTATTACAAAACATGAAGATACTATATTATATTTAAGAGAAATGAATGATGACATCAAACCATTTGTAACAAATAATATAAATCGAAATCCGGACGATAAGAATTATTATTGTGAAGACATTCAATTGAATAGTGAAATAGCTCAAAAATATTTAGATTTATTTGAAAAATATAGTTCTCTAATTACTCTATATCATGAGCTAAAAAATGCATCTATTTTTGGTGATGGTACTAATTACATTTTTACTAGTATTGATCATTGTGAAAGTAATTTATTAGATGGCTTGAGCAATTTTAAAATATCTTTTGGTAGTAGTTATTTCAATACGGAATACTTTGTTGATTTATCAATCAGATTAGGCAATGATTTTGGTATAGATTATGATAACTGTAGATTAGTTTTGAAAAATGAAAAAGTATCAACTGATATAAATAGTTATCATCAAATTCTTAACAATGTATATATCCATAAAAAATATGTAAAGAAAATTGTATCATGAGAAAAGACATCAAATTGATAAAAATGAAAATTTTTCCAATAAAATATGGAGCTGAGTGGAAAGAAATTATTTCTATTCAGTTCTTTTTTCTATTAAATTTTATCGTTTTCATTGAGATAAAAAGCTTCTTATTATATAATAATACTAGGAAGGTGAATCCCAAATGGAAGAAAATGTATTAACAGAAGAAGAACTAGAAAAAATAGATCAATATTTTAGAGCAGCAAACTATTTATCCGTAGGACAATTATATTTAAGAAATAATCCTTTATTAAGAGAACCTCTCAAATTAAGTGATATCAAAAAAAATGTAGTAGGACATTGGGGAACCGTACCAGGACAGAATTTTATCTATGTTCATTTAAATCGAATTATTAAGAAATATGATTTAAATATGATTTATTTATCTGGTCCAGGTCATGGTGGAAATGCAATGGTTGCCAATACTTATTTGGAAGGAACTTATAGCGAAGTATATCCAAATATTACAGAGGATGCCGAGGGAATGCAAAAACTATTTAAACAGTTTTCCTTTCCAGGGGGAGTATCGAGTCACGTAGCACCAGAAACACCAGGATCTATTCATGAGGGTGGAGAATTAGGTTACAGTTTAGCACATGCATTTGGTGCAGTACTTGATAATCCAGATTTAATCGCTACTTGTGTTATTGGAGATGGAGAAGCAGAAACAGGACCACTTGCTACTAGCTGGCATTATAATAAATTTTTAAATCCAGCTACAGATGGAGCTATTATTCCGATTCTTCATTTAAATGGATATAAGATTGCAAATCCTACTATATTTGCTAGAATTAGTGAAGAAGAATTAATCAATTTTTTTAAGGGATGTGGATTTTTACCATTCATTGTTGCAGGAGATAATCCGAAAGAAATGCATCAGAAAATGGCAGCTACTTTAGATCTTGTTGTAGAAAGAATTCAAAATATTCAAAAAGATGCCAGAATTAACCATCATACGGAAAGACCTATTTGGCCAATGATTATTTTA
Source organism: uncultured Bacilli bacterium (assembly GCA_947632565.1). GTDB lineage: Bacteria > Bacillota_I > Bacilli_A > RF39 > UBA660 > Alloscybalousia. Next base: position 22,581 of record CANRPT010000017.1, read on the forward strand.
AAAACCCCAAAAGGATGGACAGGACCAAAAGTAGTAGAAGGAAAAGAAATTGAAAATACTTTTCGAGCACATCAAGTACCTGTTGTGATTTCTGAAAATTCTCCTGAAAATGTAAAAATTTTAGAAGAGTGGTTAAGAAGTTATCATCCAGAAGAATTATTTGATGAAAATGGAAAACTATTTCCAGAATTAAAAGAGTTAGCCCCAGTTGGTGATAGAAGAATGGGGTCAAACCCTCATGCCAATGGAGGAAAATTATTAGAAGATTTACGTACACCAGACTTTCGTGATTATGAGGTAACGGTAGAACACCCAGGAAGTGTTATGGCTCAAGATATGAAAGAGCTAGGTCGTTATATTAGAGATGTCATTAAACTGAACGAAGAGAAAAAGAACTTTCGTATTTTTGGACCAGATGAAGCTTTATCGAATCGTTTAAATTATATTTTTGAAGAAACCAATCGCCAGTTTAATGCCATTACTTATGAAAAGGATGAATTTTTAAATCGAGAAGGAAGAGTTTTAGATTCTTATCTTTCTGAACATGCTTGTGAAGGATGGTTGGAGGGATACCTATTAACAGGAAGACATGGCTTTTTTCATACTTATGAGGCATTTTCTAGAATTATAGATTCGATGGTTAGTCAACATGCCAAATGGTTAAAAGTAACCAGTGAATTATCATGGAGAGTACCGATTGCTTCTTTGAACTATGTTTTATCTAGCCATATTTGGCAACAAGATCATAATGGTTATACCCATCAAGATCCTGGATTTTTATCTCATTTAGTTACTAAAAAAGCCGATATTGTTCGTATGTATTTACCACCAGATGCAAACTGCTTGCTATCTTGTTTTGATCATTGTATTAAAAGTAGAAATTATATTAATGTCATTGTTGCTAGTAAACATCCAAGACCACAATGGTTAACGATGGAACAGGCCGTGAAACACTGTACGCAAGGAATTGGGATTTGGGATTGGGCTAGTAATGATCAAAATAGTGAAACAGATATCGTAATGGCTTGTTGTGGAGATACTCCAACCTTAGAAACATTGGCTGCAGTAACCATTTTAAGAAAATATTTTTCAGAATTAAAAATTAGAGTAGTAAACGTGGTTGATTTAATGCGTTTGCAGTCTGATTTGGAACATCCACATGGTTTGAGTAATGAGGATTATGACCTTTTATTTACGAAAGATAAACCAATCATTTTTGCCTTCCATGGTTATCCTTCTTTAATTCATCAACTTACTTATAAAAGAACCAATAAAGAGTTACATGTTCATGGTTATCATGAGGAAGGAACGATTACTACTCCATTTGATATGAGAGTACAAAATGAATTAGATCGCTATCACTTAGTAATGGATGCTTTAAAATATTTACCACAGTTAGGAAATCGCAGTGCGATATTAAATCAATGGTGTAAAGATAAGCTAGTGGAACATAAAGAATATATTCAGGAATACGGAGATGACTTACCAGAAGTCAAAAACTGGTCTTGGGAAGAAGGAGTAAATCAAGAACTAATTTAGGAGTGTAAAGAAAAGAAGAAAAAGAAGTAGGAAGGAAAATGAACTAATGGTAGTTTTTAAAGAAAAAACAAGAACCAAAAAAGATGAAAAAATTTATCAGAAAACGAAAAGGTATTTAGAAAAAAAACAGGTAGATCATATACAAGAAAAAATGAAAATTATAGAAAGAATATTAGAAAAGGAGGACATAGAAGAAAGATATAGTTATCTATATGACTTAATCTGTGATTATCTAGATCGAGAATTTCGAGAAAAAAATATTTGTGGATTTGATTGTGGTATCTGTAAAAGAAGAAAAGATATGATAGAAAGAAAAGTTTTAAAAGATACTTATGAAAATGGATGCTGTCATGGTTATTTAAAAGGAAAAACTTGCCAATATTTAGAACCTGGAAAAGGATGTAAAATTAAAAATATTGGATGCAAAACCTTTACTTGTTTTTATTTAAGAAAACAGGGATATCGTTATCATGTCAAGGATATTTATTTTGCAAGATATTTTTTTAATCCAAGACAATTATTTTATATGGAAAATACTTTCTTTGTTGATAAACCAATTATTTTAGAAGGAATTATGAAAAGGAGATAAGAATATGAATCCAGTAGCATTGGTAACCGGAAGTAGTAGAGGAATCGGAAAAGCAACAGTCATAGAATTTGCGAAAAGAGGATATGATGTTGTCATCAATTATGTATCTCATGAAGAAGAAGCCCTAGCATTAAAAAAAAGGATAGAAGATAACTATCCAGTTCAAGTATTAGCGATTCAAGCCGATGTTTCGAAAGAAGAAGAAGTAAAGAATATGGTAGAAGAAATAATAAAGACTTTTGGATATATCGATTGTTTAGTGAATAATGCTGGGATTGCGATAGACACTATGTTTGAAGACAAAACAGTTGAGAACTTTAGAAGGACTTTAGATGTGAATTTAATAGGAACTTTTCTTGTCAGTAAATATGTTGGAAAATATATGTTAGAAAAGAAGCAAGGTACAATCATCAATATTTCCTCCACCAATGGAATTGATACCATTTATCCAGAAAGCTTAGATTATGATGCTTCCAAAGCAGGTGTTATTTCTTTAACCAAAAATTTAGCTCTACAGTATGCTCCAAATATTAGAGTAAATAGTATCGCTCCAGGTTGGGTATTAACTGAAATGAATCAAGATTTGGAAAAAGAATTTATGGAAAAAGAGGAACAAAAAATTTTATTAGAACGATTTGCAGAACCAGAAGAAATTGCCAAAGTAATAGTTTTTCTAGCAAGTAGTGATGCAAGTTATATTAATGGAGAAGTGATTCGTGTAGATGGTGGCTTTCATGCTTAAAAAATAGAGGTGTTAAAATGTTAGAAGAATTAGATATTTCAGAAAAAGTTCATCAAATCGTAGAAGAAGAGGAACAAAATCTACGAGAAATTTTTCAAAAGATAGAAAAACAAGAACAAAAAAATACATTAAAAGTATTAAGTGCTTTTCATGAATTCCAAATTAGTGAAGCTCATTTTCATTCCACTACGGGATATGGTTATAATGATTTAGGAAGAGATACTATTGAAAAAGTGTTTGCTAAAGTATTAGGTAGTGAAGATGCTTTGGTAAGAAATCAATTTATTTCCGGAACACATGCCCTAACAGTTTGTTTGTTTGCTTTATTAAGACCGAATGATTTGTTACTTAGTATTTCTGGAACTCCTTACGATACGTTATATGAAATTATTGGTATTCGAGAAAATCCTAGTAGTTTAGCTTCCTATGGAATCCAATATGACCAAATTGATTTAGTAGAAGATGATTTTGACTATGAAAAGATTCAAAAATATTTACAAGAACATTCTGTGAAATTAATTGAAATTCAAAGATCAAAAGGATATTCGACAAGAAAAAGTATTTCAATAGAAAAGGTAAAAAAAGTAGTAGAAGCAATTCGAGAGATAGATCAGAATGTCATCATTATGGTTGATAACTGCTACTGTGAATTTGTAGAAGAAATCACTCCGATAGAAGTAGGGGTTGATGTTATGGTAGGTTCTTTAATTAAAAATCTAGGAGGTGGAATTGCTCCTAATGGAGCTTATATTGCTGGAAAAAAAGCGCTGATTGATTTAGCAGGAGAACGTCTTACTTGTCCAGGAGAAGGAAGAGAAGTAGGACCAACCTTAGGAATCAATAAACAGTTATTGCAGGGATTATTCTTTGCTCCTAGTGTCGTTGCTGCTAGTTTAAAAACAGCAGTTCTTACTAGTAAAGTGTTAGCAAGATTAGGCTATGAAGTAGAACCAAAATATGATGATAATCGAGTAGATATCGTACAAAATATTATTTTTCATCATCGTGAAAAATTAATTAAATACTGTCAAGGAATTCAAATGGCTTCTCCCGTTGACTCGAATGCCATTCCTTATCCTTGGGATATGCCAGGATATAGTGATCCAGTAATCATGGCAGCAGGATGTTTTACAATGGGTTCCTCAATTGAGTTATCATGTGATGCTCCTTTAAGAGAACCTTATATTGCTTATCAACAAGGAGGTCTTACTTATGCTTATGGAAAATTAGGAGTAGAAAAAGCGATTACGGAGTTATTAAAGTTAGATGAAACAAAATGATTTTGATATTGAAAATTTAGTAAAAGCACAAAATCCTAGAGCTAATTTAAAAGAGTATTTTGGAAATGGAATTTACTTATCAAAAGAAGAACAAATAATTTTAGAAAATTATCAAATTTCGTATCAAAATTCTCCCAATTTAAAAAGTTTAATTTTCGAGATAGAAACCTATTTGAATGCAGACTATCAGGAAGATTTAGAAGATGTTTTAGATTCCTTAGCAGAATTAGATTATTATCAAAATACCAATCAATAGTTTCATAATGGAAATGGATGTGTTATACTTAATTTATAAAATAAGGTATCTAAGTTCGATAATAAGAAGCTATCAGAATAGCCATGACTGTCCTTTTCGAAGGACATTTTTATATTGTTTAATGGTACTTGATTTTTAACAGTTTCATCTAGTTCTAGACGGATTTGATACTTTACGTTATCATAATTCGTGGTACTTTGATGAAGGACGTTTTATTGAATTAACCATGCCTTGGTTTGTACGTGGAAGATTGTATTCCTATGGGGTAGCAGCAGTCAATTCAATTTCCTTAGCGGAACAGGGCAATCTTATTCTGCAGTTGGATTTCGCATTGTTTTAACTCCATAATCAAAAAAGGGAAAGTTTGTTAGTTTTCTAACATTCTTTCTCTTTTAGACTTTTTATCTCTTGTAGTGTTAAACCTGTACATTCAGAAATTATTTTCATATCTAGTCCTTTTTTTAACATCTGTTTCGCAATTTCCATTTTTTCTTGTGTAATACCTTGTTCTAAACCTTGTTCTAATCCATGCTCATGTCCTTCTTCATAAGAATCTTTTCGAATGGAATTCTCTTCTTTTTTTCTCACTGCTTCATGATCATAGGCATAGATAAACTCTTCATCCATCGCTAATCTCTCCAATTCTTCGATAATTTCTAAATCTCTGGAATTCTTCGTAGCTTTTCTCATTTCTTCATAACTTTCTTTTTGAAATAAAGAAAGTCTGATATCAATTTCATTATTATCATAACATAAATCTTGAAATTCTGGTAAATAAATTTCAAAACTTTCAATATCTTCTATGACATCTTGAAGATGAGGTTCCATGAATAGATAATGAACTTCTTTTACTTTTGGAACTTTCTGATAAGAATAGTTATTGAATAGAATGAGTTTTGTTTCCATCGGATGATAGTTTTCTCCAGTTTCAAACCTGTTACCAGCGATACGATATAAATAACTATAATTTTTAATTCTTAAATGTTGATAATAAGAATCATTCATTTCTATAATAACGATCGTATCATCTTTCTTTAAGACTAAATCCATCCGATAATCTTTGATTTGATTTCCGGTATTTGCTTCATTATCAACCAGTTCAAAACCAGATAAATCAAGACCACACTTTTCTAAGATAATTTCATCAAACCAGGGTTTCAACTTTGGATTCTTATAAAGGTACTTAAAGGTAGTATCACTACAGAGTTTCACAAATCTTACTTTTTCTTTTAATCTAGTCATATAACTCCTTTCGTTTTTAGAAGATAAATACTTTTTCACCCCCCTATCTTAATTTATCCTCTTATAGTATTATTTAGAAAAAATGGAAAATGACTAAAAAAATCGAAAAAAAGTGGGAAAAAACTTAAAATTTTACAGTTTTAGACAGGTAGAAAGGTTTTTGAAAAACTAGACAATTCAGAATAGACATGCTATACTGAGAATAGAAAAAATAGAAAGGATTTAAGTAAAGTACTTGAATCCTCTTTTATTTTACAATAGGAAAGTCATAGAATAAGCAAAAAAAGTCAAGTAAAAAATAAAAGCATGCAAAAGCGCAGGGCAAATATA
>CANRPT010000018.1 GCA_947632565.1 uncultured Bacilli bacterium
TAAACTTTTTAATACTAAAGATATTGCTCTATTGTTAAAGAAAAACACATGATTTAAATTTTCATGCGTTTATCCTGTTTTTTTGATTTGTTAGGTTGCGGACACAGTCTGCCGTATGATATAATGAAAATAGAACACAACATGGAAAGATCAGTGTGAAAGCGAGGGAATTATATGTGCACTGCTGCAACTTATTATACCAAAGATCATTATTTTGGAAGAAACTTAGATTTAGAGTATTCTTATCAAGAAACTGTTACGATAACACCGAGAAATTATCCTTTTCATTTTAGAAAAGGAACCGATATTACCAATCATTATGCAATCATTGGAATGGCTTATGTAGCAAATGATTATCCACTTTATTATGATGCCATCAATGAAAAAGGATTAGGAATGGCTGGATTAAATTTTCCAGGAAATGCCGATTATAAAGAAAAACAAGAAAATAAAGATAATATCGCTCCATTTGAGTTTATTCCTTGGGTTTTATCACAGTGTAGTAATCTAGAAGAAGCCAAAAAACTATTAGAAAAAATCAATATTGCGAAAATTGATTTTAGTGAACAACTACCAGCTTCTCCCTTACATTGGGTGATTGCTGATAAAGAGCATGCTATTACTGTAGAAAGTGTAAAAGAAGGATTAAAGATATATGATAATCCAGTTGGAATTTTAACCAATAATCCAACGTTTGATATGCATTTATTTAATTTAAATAATTATATGCATTTATCAACAGAACAACCAACTAACCATTTTTCTAAAATGTTAAATTTAGATACTTATAGTCGTGGTATGGGAGCTTTAGGATTACCAGGAGATTTATCTTCTGCTTCCAGATTCGTAAAAGCAACATTTACCAAAATGAATTCAATATCAGGAGATTCCGAATCCGAAAGTATTAGTCAATTCTTTCATATTTTAGGTTCTGTAGAACAACAAAGAGGATGTGTTCATATGGGAGAGAATCAATATGAAATTACGATTTATAGTTCTTGCTGTAATATGGATAAAGGGATTTACTATTATACAACTTATGAAAATAGTCAAATTACAGGAGTTGATATGTATCAAGAAAATTTAGAGGGAACGATGTTAGTAAATTATCCTTTAATAAAAGGACAACAGATTTTGATGCAAAATAAATAATCGATATCAGAAAAATATCTGGAATGAATCTTGTTTATCGGTTTTAAACTATGTTATAATATCTATTGTCAGATGTACTGATAATTGATTGTTGGAAGGAAGGAAAAAAAGATGGATTACGAAAAATTAAAAGGAACAAAAACAGAACAAAATTTAATGACTGCATTTGCAGGGGAAAGTCAAGCAAGAAATAAATATACTTATTATGCTTCTCAAGCAAAAAAAGATGGATATGAGCAAATTGCAGCTATTTTTGAAGAAACTGCACAAAATGAAAAAGAACATGCAAAATTATGGTTTAAATATTTACATAATGGAGCAGTTCCTACTACAGAAGAAAATTTAAAAGATGCAGCAAATGGAGAAAATTATGAATGGACTGAAATGTATGCGGAATTTGCAAAAGTAGCAAAAGAAGAAGGATTTCAAGAACTTGCCTATCTTTTTGATGCTGTTGGTAAAATAGAAAAAGAACATGAAAAGAGATATTTAACACTTCTTCAAAATATAGAAGATGAAACAATTTTTGAAAAGAAAGAAGAAAAGATTTGGATTTGTCGTAACTGTGGTCATGTTTATGTAGGAACGAAAGCATTAGATGTATGTCCTGTATGTAAACATGCTAGAAGTTTTATGGAAGTAAAAGCAGATAATTACGAATAAAATATTAGATATAAGAAAGCTTATTTTCAAAAGGTATCTAAGTAGTTTTTAGATACCTTTTCTAATTGATGATAGTGATTATTCCATTCTATTTTTTGAGAAAAATGAATACGATAAAAAGGGTAATATGAATATGAATAAAAATACTTGCTTTTTTGAAATTTTTATGTATAATAAAGACACTATTTTAAATTAAGGAAAGAAGAAGAGGGTGTTTTTGTGAAGAACCAAGAAGAAAATAAAAAAGTAAAAATAAAGTATTTGGATAAAAGAGTAGCTTTTATGACTTTAGCTTTAGCTTTAGGAATCGGTTCTTGTAGCTTGATGGATCATCAAAGACAAGATGATCATTCTGATATTCCTAGTTATACAATAGCAACGGATTCTACAGAAACTTTAGAGTCTTCTAGTTCGGAACCTTTTGAAACTATGCCAGAAGAAAGTAGTACAGAAGTAACAGAAAGTAGTCAGGAAGAAACAGAAGAAAATAATACAGAGGTAACAGAAAGTAGTCAGGAAGAAACAAAAGAAAGTAGTACGGAAGTAACAGAAAATAATCAGGAAGAAACAAAAGAAAGTAGTACAGAAGTAACAGAAAGTAGTCAGGAAGAAACAAAGGAAAGTAGTACAGAAGTAACAGAAAGTAGTCAGGAAGAAACAAAAGAAAGTAGTACAGAAGAAACGGAAAATAGTAAGGAAGAAACAGAACAAAGTAGTTCAAAAGAAACAGAAGAGAATAAAGATTCTGACAAGGAAGAAATAAAACACGAGCACCATTTTGAAAATTGGAAAAGTATGGATGATGAACAAGAACAAGGCCTTTGTTCTTGTGGTGAAGTTCGAACCCAACTTCACCATAATATAATAAAAAATATTACTAATATTCCAAATCAAGATGCAACATATAATGAGGTAATTGAATACCAATGTACCAATTGTGGTCATGTTTTGAAAAAGAGTACCATAAAAGATTGCGTTTTTGGAGAATGGAAATATAATCCTGAAACGAAAAGAGAAGAAAGAACTTGTCGAGTAAGTGGTTATTTGGAAACACGTAAACATGAGCATCAATTTGGAAATATAACAAAAGTAGATGATACTTATGAATATCGTTCTTGTAATGTTTGTAACGAGGAACAAAAAATAAAACATCAATTGAAAAAGACTGTAAATAGTGATGGAACGATTATTTATGAATGCGAAAACCCAGAATGTAATTATTACAAAACGGAACAACCTACCCATTATCATAACTATGATCAATTTTTAAGATATGAAGGTGAAAAGGAATATTGGGGATGTGAATGTGGGAAAGAAACCACTAAAAGCCATACTTTAGGAAAAGAAACAATCGATAAAACAACTCATGAAGTAGTACAGAAATGTACTACTCCAGGATGTAATTATGAAAAAAGAATGCCTCATACCAACCATCATAATCAGTTCTTAAGATATGAAGGTGAGGCAGAATATTGGGGATGTAAAGATTGTGGTAAAGAGGTAACTAAAAACCATACTTTAGGTAAAGAAACAATTGATAAAGTAACACATGAAGTAGTGCAAGAATGTACCACTCCGGGATGTAGTTATGAAAAGAGAACTCCTCATACCAACCATCATAATCAGTTCTTAAGATATGAAGGTGAGATAGAATATTGGGAATGTCTAGATTGCGGCAAAGAGGTAACTAAAAATCATACTTTAGGAAAAGAAACAATCGATAAAAAAACACACGAAGTAGTACAAGAATGTACCACTCCAGGATGTAGTTATGAAAAAAGAATGCCTCATACCAACCATCATAATCAATTTTTAAGATATGATGGTGAGATAGAATATTGGGAATGTCTAGATTGTGGCAAAGAAATAACGAAACAGCATACGTTAGATCAAGGAATTCTTGATAAAAAAACACATGAAGTAGTACAGAAATGTACCACTCCAGAGTGTAGTTATGAAAAACGTAGGGAACATACTCCACATCAACCAAGTGTATTCTTAAATTATGTTGGACCAGTTGAAAATTGGGAATGTGAATGTGGCATGACTCTTACCAAAAATCATTCTTTAGGAACTCCTTATATTGAAGAAGGAACCTTAGATAAAGTAACCAAATGTACCACAGTAGGATGTAATTATGAAGAAAGAATTTTACATAATACAAAGGATAATCCTCATGTATATGAATTAGATAGAGCAAATACAGACGAAGAAAAAGAAACCTGGAAATGTGCCTGTGGAGATTCTTATACACAAGGACATCGTTACAATGATGGAGTAGCTCAACCAGATGGAACATATTTACAAACTTGTGAAACTTGTGGAGAAACTAGAAACCATCACACTTGTATCAAAGGAGATCCTGAAATGGTTTATATAGGTACTCCAACAGAATGCTATAAAATTGTTTATAACTGTAAAATTTGTGGAGAGTATGTGACCGAAGATGCTCCAGTTGCACATAGACTTTATACATCTGGTGGAAAGAAAAAATGTAGAAATTGGGGATGTACTTATACTGAAGAATTAACTAGTGGTGCAAACGAATTTTATGAAGAACCATCTATAGAAACAACCTATTTACCAGAAAAAATGAAAATAAAAATGATAGAACATATTCATAACAATTAAGAAAGAAAAGGGGAAATGATATGAAACAAGGTAAAAAATGGTATCAATCTATTAGTAATTGGATTATCATCGTTGCTTGTCTTATTTTAGTACCAATTCTAGTAGTAAATTTATGGATTATACTTCAAGCAAAAACAAATCCAGATAAAATTCCAAGTGTATTTGGTTATAAACCATTTATCGTTTTATCTGGGTCTATGGAAACAGAAATTCATAAAGGGGATTTAATTATTGCGAAAATAATAGATCCAACAACTTTGAAAGTAAATGATGTCATTGCATTTAGAGATGCAGAAAATACAGTAACAACACACAGAATTATCGATATTGTAGAAGATGAAGGAGAAACTTTCTTTATTACCAAGGGAGATAACAATAATACGCAAGATCAAAATTTAGTGGAATATAATGATGTAGAGGGAATCTATGTTTTCCGTATTCCAGGAATTGGTAGTATGATGAGTAGTTTAGCACAACCTACAACGATATTAATTGTGTTTATGGGTGTAACAATTATCTTTATTATTGGATTCTCTATCTCCAACAAAAAACAAAGAGATTTAGAACACCAAGAATATTTAGAATATAAGAGAATGAAAGAAGAACAAGAACAAAAAGCAAAACAACAACAAGAAAGTTCGAAAAAGAAAAATAAGTCCAAAAAGGCTTAGATGAATTTAGGTAAACGGCTTCTAAAGCGTTTACATATAGATTAGGAATAGCATAAATTCCTATGCATAAAAATTTATGCGAAAATATCAATGTAAAGGAGGTGAAACAATGAAAAAAGCAAAAATGTTATTAGTAGCTGCATTAGTATTCGGAGTTATCCTTTCTTCTTATGGAGTAAGTGGAACTTATGCTAAGTATACTTCTACTGGTCAATTTACTGATACTGGTCGTGTTGCAAAATGGGGTATCACGATGGATGGTGCAACTTTCAAAGAACAAGCTGACTTATTCTCAACAACCTATAATAATGATGCAATTAAATCAGGTGGTTCAGATAAAGTTATTGGACCAGGTGCTTATGGAAGCTATACATTTAAACTTGATGTAAAAGGAGCTCCTGAAGTAGCATGGCAAATGGACGCAGTAGTAAGTGTAAAATTACCAACTGATATTAGTAGTGATCAAATCAAATTTGCTTTAAAGAAAAAAGGTGAAGAAGGTGCTTTACAAGATGGACAAGGAACATTTGCTAACTATGATTTAACTAGTGAAGCACTTGAAAAAGCTATCGCTCAAGCAATTACAGGAGAAGAGGCAGCATCAGGTACTTCTTCAAAAGCATATGCTGCAAATGCAAGTGTTGCATCTGTTGGTGGAGAATACACGATTTACTGGATGTGGGATTTCGATGCTGAAACAGTAGGCACAAATGATGGAGAGGATACTACAGCTGGAAACAATTCAGCTAATGGTACTGACGAAAAACTTACAGTATCTGTAAAAGCAACTGCTACACAAACAAAAACAGCCCCAGGAGCATAATCATAATAAAATGAAAGTTAATTGTTTTAACTTTCAAATAAGTCCATGAGTAATCGTGGATTTATTTGAAAACTAAAGAAATGGGAAAGGAGTAAAAGAATATGAATTCTAATTATAAAGAATCTCATCATAAGACAATGAAAATAATCATGATGATCATTATTATTATAATCATCATTCTTTTACTTATCACAAGTTGTAGTTGTACTGCAAATTTTTGGGGTAGAATTGGAAACTTATTTACTCAAGAAAAAAATGTAAATATTGATGATGATACAAATAATCCAGAAATCATTTTAAATAAAGATTTAAAATTTGATAATGAGAAATTAGAAATGTATTTAAGTGATGAAAACGGAAAAATTACTTTTACATATCAAAGTATTTCTCCAAAAGAATTTACTTGTACAACAAGTAATGCCGAAATTGCTACTTGCTTTGTGAAAGATGATTATGTTGTAATTAATCCGAAAAAAACAGGAACGGTAGATGTTGTGTTGGAAACAAAAACCAATGGAAAAATTTATCGTGCAAAAGCAAATATAAATATTCAAGAAGCTACCCGTTATCTACAATTATCTAGTAAGGGTGGAACTATTAATTTAAGTACAAATCCTACAAAATTATTATCTTATACTTTAGTGGGATTATCTGGAGAAGTAAAAGTAACTATTAGTGATAATAGTATTGCTAGTGTTAGTGTAAAAAATGGAATTGTAACCATTACTGGTAAAAAAGTAGGTAGTGCAACCATTACTGTATCTGTAGTTTTTGATAATAGAATTTATTCTGCAACTTATCAATTAACAGTTACCAATCAAACAGTAACAAATCCAATACCATCTGAAACTCCAAATCCACCAACCCAAGAACCACAAAATCCAAATGAAGGAGAAGAAGATCAACCGAATCCACCAGTCATAAAAGATAGTGATAGTTCTTTAAAATTGTTAACTCCTTCCGAAGGAAATATTACATTACAATCTGGAGTATATCATTATTATTTAGCTGTTGATTCTACAGTTTCAGAATTGACTTTAGAAGCAGTTCCTAATAGTAAAAAAGCAATCGTTACTTATCTTTATCAAGGAAATCCAATAGATTCTTTAGAACATTTAAAATTAAATGAGGGAGAAAATAAAGTAACCATTATCGTAACAGCAGAAGATGGAACTGTTAGTGTTTATGAAGTAACCATTGATAGAGCCAAATATCTTCCATCTCGTGATAATATATTAGATGAATTAAAGGTTAGTGAGGGAACCTTAACACCTGAATTTAATCCTGATATTTTAAATTATCAAGTAACAGTAGATTCTAGTGTTTCTAATCTAGATGTCAATGCCAAAGTGCATGATTCTAAAGCAACAGTGACTTATCGTTACAACGGAAAAGAAGTAGATAACTTAGAAGATTTAGAATTAGAATTTGGAGAAAATGTTGTAGAAATTGTTGTAACCAGTGAATCAGGAGAAACAAGGACTTATACCGTAACAATTATCAAAGAGAAAAGTAAGAATAATTACTTAAGTGATTTAGAGATATCTGATGGATTAGAACTACATCCTAATTTTCAAAAAAATCAAACTGATTATTCTTTAACCGTTCCAGATACGCAAAGTAATTTAACATTACAGATAACTAAAGAAGATGAAAAAAGTACTGTAGAATACTACTTCAATGGTAAAAAAGTAGAAAGCCTAGAAGATTTAGAATTATTACCAGGAGAAAATAAAGTAGAAGTATTAGTAACCAGTGAATCAGGAGCAACTAGAACTTATGCAGTAACGATTACGAAAGAAAAAAGTACCAATAATGATTTAAGAGATTTAGAAGTATCTGATGGATTACAATTGAATGAACCATTCACCAAAGAAAAAACGGATTATTCATTAAATGTTCCTTATAACCAAGATCAAGTAACTTTCACAGATATTGTAGATGATTCAAGAAGTAATGTAGAATATTACTTCAATGGAGAAAAAGTAGAAAATCTAGAAGATTTAGAATTATTACCAGGAGATAATAAAGTAGAAGTAACGGTTACTAGTGAATCAGGAAAATCTAAAACTTATACCGTAACAATTCATAAAAGTGAAAGAGCAATCGATATTGAAAAAGAAGAATATTATATATCAGTAGATGGAAAAGAATATACAATTTTGTATCATCTTTATGAAGATGGAATAGAACTAGCTATTGGTTCTTATGATACGAAAGAAATTCAATTTGATTTTCCAGATTATGTAGGAGATTTTATCATTCAAGATGGTTATATTACATTAAAACCAGATGAATCTATGATTTCGAAATTACTAACTTTAACTCTTACTTATAGCAACTCCAAAGATTCTATCAAAGTAAAATTTACAATTGATGACTATTATTTATCGACTCCATCTAATCACTTAGATATGAATATTACAGGAGAAAATTTTAATAGAAATATCATATTAAACAATAACTTTTTCCAAGGTGATGTAGTTTGGGAAGAAATAGAAGAGGGAAAAATCAGAATTTATGATCCAAGTAATCCTGAAATATATATGGAAGTAACTTACGATGCAACTGGTTTATCAATTTCTTCTATCAAAGGAAGAGATTCCTTAGCATTAGAATTACAAGCGAAAAAAGAAGGAACCTATCATTTACAAGTAAAAGGATTTATTTATGGAAAAGAAATAGAAAATATGGAAGTTACTTTAGATATCACTCGTAAATATCTATTAACTTTAGATGCCAATGGGGGACAGTTTAACGAATTTACAACCGAGTATCAATTCCAATTAGAAAAAGATGAAATCTTTAATTTAGCACCATATTTAACAGGTTATTTAGTAAAAGAAGATTGCTCTTATTACTTATTAGAAGGATTTTATAAAGAATTTATTAATAATCAAGAAGGAAAAGGAACTCTTTATATCGATTCTATTACAGTAGACAGTGATATTACTCTTTATGCAGTTTATTGGAAAACTCCTGAAGAAGAGGCACTTCCAGAAGAAAAAACATTATATTTAACAGATGTTGATTTATTTCACAATGAAGAATATTTTGAAAAATATGGAGAAGATAAAGTAATCTACCCAGGAGCAACGGGTTCTTATATTATGACAATCAATAATACTTCCAGTGAAGAAATCAATTTAAAATATTTAACCTTAAAAGAAGACACGATATGTATTAGTAATAAAGGTTGTCTCAATATGGGATATGTGATAAAAGACTATACTGGTACTTATCATTATGGTACAAGTGATGATGGATATTTAGTATTAAAAAATCATACTGAAGAAAATCAAATTGATACTCCAACTACCTTACAACCAGGAGAATCAACAGAAATCTCTATTTTATGGAAGTGGGTAGAAACCAATGATGAATTAGATACGATGATTGGAAATCTAGCTTATGAAAATCCGGAAGATACTTTATATTCGTTAACAATCGGGATTCATTTTGAAACAAAGAATACAACTTGTGATCCCAATGGAGTAAGACCATGAAAATAGTAAAGAGAACTCTATTTACGATAATCACAATCTTTTTAGTATTAGTATTTTCCTTTAATGTGTATAACATCATTAATATTAAAATTCTAAAAAATGATTTAACATCCATTTTTGGTTATGCTGTATTGGAAGTAGTATCTGGTTCTATGGAACCTACCATTCAAATAGGAGATTTAATTATCATTGATACCAATGAAAAAAATTATCAAGAAAATGATATTGTGACATTTTATGATACCAATGATTCTTTTGTGACACATCGAATTCTATCAATAGAAGATGATCAAATGATAACCAAAGGAGATAACAACAACACAGAGGATGAAAAAACACCAATCCAAAATATTGTAGGAAAATATTTATTCCGTATTCAAGGATTAGGAACTTTTCTTCTAGCATTAAAAAATCCAATTGTTAGTATCATGATATTCGTAATTGGAATCTTAATCTGTTACTTTATTAGTATGAAGAAAGATGAAGAAGAAGAGTTCATAGAAGAAAATGATGCATATCAAACTTACTTAGAGAAAAAGTTAAAAAAAGAAGAAAAAGAGAAGAAAAAGAAAAAAAGTTTTTTCGCAAAATTAAAAGAAAAACTAAAAAGGAAAAAGAAACCAAAAAAGAAAAACACAAAAAAGAGAAAAAGAAAGAAAAGAAAAAAAGAAAATTATAAAAAGAAAAAACGCAAGAAAAAGTAGGTGAAAAAATGAAAAGGTTATTACATAGCAAAAGATTTCGTAAAAACTTATGTAAATGGGTTTTTATGTATATAGGTGTTATTGTCTTATTTACAACAGTAATAACCTATTCAAAATATGTGAGCCAACTAATGTCCGCTGAGGATTCTGCTCGTGTTGCGAAATTTCAAGTTTATGTAGAAGCCAATAAAACTTGTGGAAGTAGTGGAGCAACAAGTTACTGTAATCCAACAGGAACTATTAGACCAACCGCCGAAATTAGTTATTATTTTACTGTAAGAACAGATTTAGAAGTGAAAACCGATTTATACTTAACCGCTATTTTAAATAAAAGATTTACATTAATAAAATTAGAAGAAGTCGGAAATAGTGCTACGATTTCTACAGAAACCAAAGATCATAATATTTCTATTGGAGATAGAATCGAAACTTATACAGCTTCTACTTGGAAAGTAGGAACCATAGAAGCAGCGCAAAATATTGAGAAAATATATAAAATTACCATTAAATTTAATCCATTAAATGAAAAAGATTATTCTAACGTAATAGCTAATATGGATTATGATATTTTAAGAGTAGGATATTCTGCTACACAAATACAAAAATAAAAGGAGGGATTGTTGTGGTAAGAGAAAATAAAAAAATTCAGAAAAAAATAATTTTAATTATGTCTTATACAATATTTGTTTTGAGTTTGATTTATTTATGTAATTTCACAACAACTCATTCTAAATATAAAAAAGACGTTGATTATGCGATTATTTATCAAAATCAATTATATGCATTAAATAAAGGAAATTTAAATGTGATCTATAGTGAAAATGATTCTACTTCTAAAGAATTTCATGCATTCTTTACTATAGAACCAAATGATATTGGGATAGACAACAATAATAATTGGTACCGTATAGAAGTACCATCTGGATGTAGTTTATCTCTAGCAAATCATACAAAAAATAATGTAATTTCCAATAATTCTAATAATACCTTATTAAGAATCAAAGGAAATACACAGATAAATATTACTTGTGCAACAAATAATCCTAATATTCAAGATGGTTATAAATATAAAATTTCTGCAACAATCTATGAATATGCAACAGGAGAAAATGAATTTCTTTATAAAAATGGTTATGCAATGATTGAATCTATCCCTCCAGCAGAAGTAGAAGTACCAGATGGAAAAATTATTGTTGATAATAATTCAGAAAAAAGTGCTTATGAGCAACTTTGTGAAGGATTAAAAAATTATATCGCTAAGAAATATGCTTCTAGACCAGATTTACGTGTTTCAATAGAACCTGTAGTTTTAGATTATGTAAAAAAATATTCTAATAATCTATTTGATGATGGATTATTGGGGTTGAAAATAGAAAAAAATATTGTGGATGATACTACCCAATATATATTCACAATTCAAGAAAATCTAGAAGGATATGCCCAAACAAAATATAGTTATCAAGAATTTCACGATAGATTTGTTTATTTTTATACAGAAGATAGTTCAACCCTAAACTATGCATTTAGATATTACTTAGAGCAATATTTTTATCCAATTCAAAATGAACCAGAAAATGTAAAAAATGTACAGATTATTATGGATTACATGTATTCCTTAATAGGTAGTCAAGATATTTCTAATTATATTTTAAATGGCGAGCCAAAGATTCCTGGTATTGATTGGAGTAATCAAGAATTACTTCTAGAAGAAGAACCAGATTTATTACAACTAGCTAAAGATTATTTTAATCAACCATTAACGATTTCTCTTACGGATAGTAGTGAAATGTTTAGTAATTTTGAAAATACAATGAGAAATATTAGAACTTATAATCCAATTTATGAAGAAATGCTATCTGATGCTGTAATAGAAACTATTCTGCAAGATGAGAAAATAAAAACCGCTATTACTAAAAATAGTACAGATACTTCTATTGCTCCAGAAAGTTTTTCAGATTATTTCTTAGTATATGATGAAAGCAATCAACATTATTTAGCCGTACAGATTTCATCTGATGGTACCTCAAATTATTTTGAAATTGGTGTATTAGATGGATTGACAAAAGAGATGGTAGAAGATATTCAATTTTTCAATCAAGAAAATGGAGTATTGGATGTTACATTCCAATTGAAAACTAGTGTTTCTAGTGGAAGTCCATCGGTAAATGATTCTCCAGAGATTTTTGAACCAGAACCAACTTCTTCAGAAGAAGTGATAGAAACTCCTTCAGAAGAGCAAAATCAAGAAGATCAACCTTTGGTAGAAGAACAAGTAGAAGAGGTGGAAGAAGTTATCCCATCTGAAGAAAATACAAACCTAGAAGAAAATCAAGACATTCCTTTAGAACAACCATCCGATTCTGAAAATGATGATCCTTCTATAGAAGAATTACCAAGTAGCCCAATAGAAGAGCCAGATACTCCATCAGATGATGAAGAAGTAACTCCTCCTGTAGAAGATTTTCCAGATGAAGAACCACCTATAGAAAATTCTCCTAGTGTAGATGTATCTATTACAGAAGAAGAATTAGAAAAAATCAAAAAGATTATTCAAATATTAGATCAATATTTCAAGAAAAATAGTATCAAAGAAGATGGAACTTTAGAGAGTTATATTGTTTATCGTAAAGAAAATGATTTAATAACAGTTACTTATTCTATTACAAAAGAATCATAACAAATGAACATGTATAGAATTTTCTATATGTGTTTTTTACTTCATTTTAAAAATCAAAAGGATGATGGTGATGTATGAAAGTAATATTTTTAGATATAGATGGAGTTTTAAATACGACACAAACTTTTATTGATATTTATGAAGAATATCATCAAACCAAGAAAAGAAGAGTAGAGATTGATTTAGAACGGGTAAAACTTTTAAAAGAGATTGTAGAAAAGACAAGTGCCGTTATTGTAATGAGTTCTTCTTGGAGATTTTATGGAAAAATGATAGATGGAGTTTTACTTCCTATTCATCAAAAGTTAGAAGATTTGATTCAAATATTTTATTTTTATGGTCTTTCTATTTATGATATTACTCCTAGTGACAAAAATGGAGTTCGACAAAAGGAAATTAAAGAATGGTTACAAAATAAAAAAGTAGAAAGTTTTATTATTTTAGATGATGATTCTTATGATTTGCAAGATTTTGTAGGACAAGAACTCATCCAAACAAATGTTACAAATGGTTTATGTCCATATCATGTAGAAGAAGCAATTAAACGATTAAATTTGAAAAAATAAAAATCAAACAGGGTAGTGAATATAAAATATGAGTAGATACATGATAATATAAATAAAAAATAATATTTTGTTACCAAATTGTTACTAATAACACTCATAATAAATCAATTCTAATATCAATATTTAATAAAAAAGTATAAAAAAGGGCAAGCCTAATTTATTGGAACTTATCCTAATTTAAATTTTGTAGATATTGAAAATCAATTGTTTTCTACAGCAATAACATACTTATTATACATTTGCATATCCATTTCTTTTCTCTTTCTATTTTCAATTTTTTCTTGACTAACTGGATATATACTTCTTACTTTTAATTCCTTACCAGGAATAACTCTTACAGCTACTAAAATATTACCTCTAATATTTTTATAATACTCTAATCCAGATTTTGATTTATCATAAAAAACATAGTCAGGTTCATTAATTATTTGTTCGAGAGAGTCCATAACAAAATAGTAATCTTCTTCACAATGATAATCATTGATGTGTTTGTCTTTACTATGTTCTTTCGCTTCTGGGTACATAACTATTTTCTTATTTTCATATTCTTTAAGTTGCCATTTTTGTACTACTTCACTACTTACCTTTCCTAGAATTCTTTTCATATTTTTACTCCTAACTATATTACTTTCAAAAAAAATAGGACCCATACAATGTATGAGTCCATGAGCAATAGGTCCTTGCATCACTTGGACATCTCATCAAACTATTTTTAGTTCTACACTTAAGATTATTGCTAATCCGCGATAGTCGATGGCTTTCTACCCTCTATTACTCACTTATATTAAATAGTACATTTTTATTGAAAACTGTCGTTTTTTGTATGTACTACTAATAAATTGAAAGGATTACCCCTCAATTTGTGGGTTATTATAACAGAATATGCAAAAAAAAGCAATATTTTTATAATAATTTTTCCCACAATATAAATATACACTAAAAATTTAACATTTTCTACTATTTTTTAACATTTTATTTTACTAACTGTTGAAATATTATTTAAATTTAATAAATGATTAGACACATATTTATTATAGAAGTGGATAATTAATATTTAAATGATTTAAGTAGAATTAAATGAATTATGGTACAAAGGTATAATTAAAGAAACTTATGTATATAAAATGTCTCAACAATTAATAGATGAAATAAATAAATGATTATAAAAGTGTTATCAATTTGTTACCAATACCTTTCATAATTAAATATACTTAAAATCAATTTAATGATATTTTTAAAAAAAGAAAAAAAGAAAGTAAAATTTTTACTCTCCTTTATACTAAAACCTTTATGAAATAAGGATAATTTTTATCTGGTGTTCCTGACGAGAATCGAACTCGTGACCTAACGCTTAGGAGGCGTTCGCTCTATCCTACTGAGCTACAGAAACAACTATGACTAAATTATAGCATAAATTACTTTTCCAAGCAAATTCAGATTTTCTCATGTTATAATAAAGAAAAGGGAAGTATTTAGAATGATTTTAAATGTAAGTGGAAGATGCGATATTGTTGCTTTTTATACGGATTGGTTTATGAAACGTTATCAAGAAGGGTATGTGGATGTCAGAAATCCTTTTTATCCTAAAATGGTTAGTAGAATTTATTTTGAAGATGTAGATGCCATCGTATTTTGTACAAAGAATCCACTTCCTATCATTCCTTATTTAAAAAAGATAGAAAAGCCTATTTTATTTCATGTAACCCTAACACCTTATCAAAAGGATCTAGAACCTGGAGTAATCGATAAAAATAAAATAATTGCTGGGATTCAAGAAATTTCCAAGATATTGGGAATCGAAAATATTTATGTGAGATATGATCCAATTCTAATCAACCCTCATTATTCTCTTTCCTATCATCTAAAAGCTTTTCAAAGACTTTGTGAAAGATTAGATGGATTTGTAGAACATATCATTATTTCTTTTGTAGATGATTACAAAAATGTTAGAAATAATAGTCAGGAATTATCTTTAAAAGAATTGTTGAAAGAAGATTATGAAACGATAGGAAAAGAGTTTAGTAGGATTGCAAAAATTCATCATATGACTGTCCAAACCTGTTTTGAAAAAGAAAATTTAGTAGAATATGGCTTTTTAAAAAGAGATTGTGTTGATCGAAATCTAGCCTTTCGCTTAACCGGGAAAACCAAGTTAAAATTATGGAAAGCTAGAGGATGTAAATGTGTCGAAATGGTAGATATTGGAGTTTATAATACCTGTAGACATTTTTGTAAGTACTGTTATGCTAATTTTGATGAAAAGAAAGTAAAAGAAAACATTCAAAACCATCATCCCGATTCCTCTTTATTAATTGGAAATTTAAAAGAAGATGATCAAATTGTAAGAAGAAAAAAATAGGAATAGACAAAATCTAAAAAATTCGATATAATATGATAGAAATACAAAGAAATTGAGGTATTTATTGTTTGTTTGAGAGAGAGTCTATGGTTGGTGGAAATAGATAAAAAATAATAAATATGTAGCAATGGAGTTGAATTAGTGAATCTAGTAGCTAATTTCGGAATCTTTCCGTTAACAGAAATGAAGAGTATTCTATTTTTAGAATAAAAAAAGGTGGTACCGCGGGTAAACTCGTCCTTTTCCAAAGGAGGAGTTTTTTTATGGATTTTGAAAAATGTAAAAAAGCATTGGAAGAGTATCTCAAAAATTATGATTTGAGTCAAAAAGAAATTTCTTTAAAGTATCATCATAGTTGTGCAGTAGCAGACCTCATGGCAGAGCTTGCTTTTCGACTAGGACTAGAAAAAGAAGAAATTATCTTAGCCAAAGTAATTGGTTTATTGCATGATATTGGTAGATTTGAACAATTAAAAAAGTATCAATCCTATTCTGATTGGAATGTCGATCATGCTTTAGAAAGTTGTAACTATTTATTTCAACAAGGACATATTCGGGATTTTGTAGAAGATTCTCAATATGATACAATCATAGAAACAGCCATTCGTTATCATAATCAATATCAATTACCAAAATTAAAGAAAAAAGAAAAATTGTTTGCGAAAATGATTCGAGATATGGACAAAGTAGATATTTATAAACAAGTGGCAATTCATTATCCTCATACGTTTGATGTCGATACGTTAACGGAAGAACGATTAAAAGAATTTCAAAAAAGAAAACCACTGAAACTAACCAAAGAAAAAAGTCTTTCCTCCGATGCTATTTTAGTACAATTAGCATTTCTATTTGATATCAATTTTGAAGAAAGTTTTGATATTTTGATAGAAACCGATAATTTTGATTTTTATTTAAGTACGATTGAGGTAGCACCAAATAGTGAAAAGTTATGGAGAAAGATTCGAGAAATTTGTTTTGATACCATTAATCAAGGAGTTAAGAAAGGAAGATAATATGTTAGATAAAAAATATAATCATTTAGAAGTAGAAAAAGATAAATATGAATTTTGGAAGGATCATGGTTATTTTGAAGCAGGAAAAGACAAAAACAAGAAACCTTATTGTATTGTGATTCCACCTCCTAATGTAACTGGGAAATTACATTTAGGGCATGCTTGGGATACTACTTTACAAGATATTATGATTCGTTATAAAAGAATGGATGGTTATGATACGTTATGGCTTCCTGGTATGGATCATGCTGGAATTGCTACTCAAGCAAAAGTCGATAAAAAATTAAAAGAACAAGGAATTAAACCTCGTGAAATGGATCGTGAAGAGTGGTTAAAAGTTGCTTGGGATTGGAAAAGAGAATATGCCGAAAATATTCATAATCAATGGGCAAAACTAGGATTATCCCTAGACTATAGTAGAGAACGATTTACTTTAGATGAAGGATTGTCCAAAGCCGTTCGAAAAGTATTCGTCGATTTATATCAAGAAGGACTCATTTATCGTGGTGAAAGAATCATTAACTGGGATCCCGTACAAATGACTGCTTTATCGAATGAAGAGGTAATTTATCAAGAAGAACAGGGAGCTTTTTATCATCTCAAATATTATTTAGAAGATAGAAGTATGTATTTGGATGTAGCAACCACTCGTCCTGAAACATTATTTGGAGATACTGCCATTGCCGTAAATCCACAGGATCAAAGATATCAAGATTTCATTGGTAAAAAAGTAATTTTACCAATCGTAGGAAGATTGATTCCCATAGTAGGAGATGAACATGCGGATCCAGAATTTGGAACGGGTGTTGTGAAGATTACTCCTGCACATGATCCCAATGACTTTGAAGTAGGAAATCGTCATCATTTAGATAGAATTGTGATAATGAATCCAGATGCTACCATGAATGAAAATGCCGGAATCTATCAAGGACTTACCAGAGAAGAATGTAGAAAGAAATTAGTAGAAGATTTAAAAGAAAAAGATCTTTTGATTGCGATAGAAGAAATGACCCATAGTGTAGGGCATAGCGAAAGAAGTGGAGTCGTAGTAGAACCTTATTTATCGAAACAATGGTTTGTGAAAATGAGACCTTTAGCAGACCGAGTATTAGCAAATCAAAAAGAGAAAGACAAAAAAGTAAACTTTATTCCAAAAAGATTTGAAAAAGTAATGAATCATTGGATGGAAATTACTTATGATTGGTGTATCTCTCGTCAACTTTGGTGGGGACATCGAATTCCTGCTTGGTATAAAGGAGAAGAAGTCTATGTCGGGATGGAAGCACCTGAGGGAGAAGGTTGGGTACAAGATAACGATGTTTTAGATACTTGGTTTAGTAGTGCTTTATGGCCATTTAGTACTTTAGGTTGGCCAGATTCTACCAAAGATTTAGAACGATATTATCCGAATAACTGTTTGGTAACCGGTTATGATATTATTCCATTCTGGGTCAATCGTATGACATTCCAAGGACTTCATTTTACGAATAGTAGACCATTCCAAGACTGTTTTATCCATGGTTTGATTCGTGATAAACAAGGAAGAAAAATGTCTAAGTCTTTGGGAAATGGAGTGGATCCCATGGATGTGATTGAAGAATATGGAGCCGATTCCCTAAGATTTTTCTTAACCACAAACTCTGCTCCTGGAATGGATTTAAGATATGATAGTGAAAAAGTAAAATCTACTTGGAACTTTATCAATAAACTTTGGAATGCTTCTCGTTATGTATTAATGAATTTAGAAGGATTTGAAAAAGAACAAGAGACTTTTCTTAATCTATCCTTGGCAGATTGTTGGATTTTAGAAAAATTAAATACTTTAATCAAAAATGTAAGAAATAATATGGAAAAATATGAATATCATAATGTTGGAAATGAACTTTATAGTTTTATTTGGGAAGATTTTTGTGACTGGTATATTGAATTATCCAAAAGAAATTTGAATCTTACTACGAAAAGTGTATTATTAAAAGTATTAACTGCTATCATCAAAATGTTACATCCATTTATGCCTTATGTAACAGAAGAAATTTATCAAATGTTACCTGTTCGAGATAGTAATTCTATTATGATTAGTAGTTATCCACAAGTAGAGAAAATCGATTACAAACAAGAAAAAGAAAAAATGGATAAGATATTAGCAGATATTGTGGCGATTCGTAATTTAAAACAATCTAACCATATTCCAAAAGATGCTTTGGTACAATTAGAAGTAGCAGAGGACTTGAAAGAAATCTATCTTTCTCAATTAAAAATTATAGAAGAAAACCTAGTAACAACTGTACCTAGTAATCTATTGCAGATTCATTACGAATCAAAAAATATTTCCCTTACTTATTATTATGAAGGAAATCTAGAAGATAACCAAAAGAAGCAAGAAGAAATCGCTAAATTAAAAGCATCGATTGCTAGAAGAGAAACCTTATTAGCAAATGAAAATTATGTTCAAAAAGCTCCTAGCAACATCGTAGAACAAGATCGTCAAAAACTAATGGAAGAAAAAGAAAAATTAGCTTTATTAGAAAAATAAAAGAAACAAGATTATCGGAAAGAGTAGTAATCTTGTTTTTTTCTAGATGATGATTTTTGAAAAATAAGGTTTTCCTTACTCGATAGAGGGAAAGCTTTTACTTGTAGAAAAATTTTTTCTATAGTATAATTTACCTTAGTGGTAGGGTGAAAGAATATGTATTTAAAAGAAATTCAAGCATCAGGATTTAAATCCTTTGCAGATAAGTTAGAAATTACCCTGGATAATAACATTACTTGTATTGTAGGTCCTAATGGAAGTGGGAAAAGTAATGTAGTAGATGCTGTTCGTTGGGTATTAGGAGAACAATCTGTCAAAAGTCTTCGTGGAGATGGAAATATGACAGATGTTATCTTTTCGGGAAGTAAAAGTAGAAATAGTTTTAATGTAGCCAGTGTTTCTTTAATTTTTGATAATAATGATCATTATTTGAAGATTCCCTATACAGAAGTATCCATTAAAAGAAGAGTATATCGTACAGGAGAAAATGAGTATTTTTTAAATGGAGAAAAATGTAGGTTAAAAGATATTACTGATTTATTTACCGATAGTGGGATTGGAAAAGAAAGTTTTAATATCATTTCACAAGGAGAAGTACAAAAGATTTTATCCAATTCTCCCTATGATCGAAGAAGTGTTTTTGAAGAAGCTGCTAGTGTAGTCAAATACAAAAAAAGAAAAGAAGAAGCCATTCGAAAATTAGAACGTACGCATCAGAATTTAGAAAGAGTTAATGATATTATTACCGAATTAGAAACACAACTTGCTCCTTTACAAGAACAAAGTAAGAAAGCCCAAGAATATTTAGAGAATAAAAGAAATTTAGAACAAATCGAAGTTGCCTTAATTGCTTATGAAATTGATGCTTTAAATGCCACTTATCAAGAGTCGAAAAGAAAAATAGAAACGTTAAATCAAGAAATCGTTTCTTTTTCTGCAACCAGTAGTGGAAATGATGCCAAAATCGATGCCAAAAAATTAGAATTAATGCAATTGGAAGAAGAATTTAGTACACTTCAAAAACAACTATTAGATATCACCAAACAAGAAGAATCTTTAAATGGAGAAAAGAAAATTCTACAAGAAAGAAGTAAATATGAAGCCAATGATTCTAGAGTACATGAAAATTTGACGTTATTAAAAGAAAATGAATTATCTTTAAAAAATAATATTTCCCTTTTGGAAAAAGAAATCACATTAGCTAAAGAAAATCAACAAGCCTCTCTTACGAAAATAAGAGAAGTTTCTACCTCTGTTTCCAATGTCAAACAGGAAGCAGAAACCATTCTGCGAGAGTATCAGTTTCAAAAAAAAGAAATTTATGAATTGGATAATAAAATCAGTGTATTAGAAAATTTCTTAGCATCCGGTGGTAATCTTCCGATTGGAATTAAAAAAATCTTAAATCATCCGAAGTTAAAAGGCATTCATGATGTCATTGGAAATTTAGTAAGTATGGATGCTAAATTCCTAAAAGCTTTAGATGTTGCCTTAGGGGGAAGTAAACAATTTTTGGTAGTAGAAAATGAATTAGCAGCCAAAGATGCCATTTCCTATTTAAAAGAAAATAACCTAGGACGTGTTACATTCTTTCCGATGAATGTAATCAAACCCAAAAAGGTAGACTCCGATACTTTGTATCAATTAAGACAAGAAATCGGTTATATCGATACAGTTGCCAATTTAGCACATTTTGATCCCCTTTATCGAAATATTATCGAAAATCAATTAGGAAATGTTTTATTAGTTACCGATTTAGATGTAGCAAATAAAATTAGTAAAAAAATTGGTGCCAAATATAAAATTGTTACTTTAGATGGGGAAGTCATCCATGTAGGAGGTTCTATTACTGGTGGAAATCTTACTACGAATACAAGAAGTATGATTACCGATAAACAAGAATTAGAAAAATTAAATCGTCAAAAAGAAATGACTACCTCAGTAGTAGAAGAATTAAAAGAAAAACTAAAAGAAAAAGAAGAACAAGAAAAACAAGAAGAAGAAAAATTAGCTAACTTACAATCTGCTTCTATTTTAGAACAAGAAAAAATACAGGGAAAAATAGCTACTTTAGAAGATTATCAAACTAGACTTTCTGAGATTCAAAAAGAACTTTCTAGTCTAGAACATGTCATAGATTCTTCCTTATCCAAAGAAGAAGAAAAAATCATGAATGAATTTTACGAAGTCAAAAAACAAAAACAAGAAATAGAACTAGAGTATCAAAAACAAAAGAAAAAACAAGAAGCTATCAAACTAGAAATAGAAGAAATGGAAGCCAAAGAAAAAGTCAATCATAGTTATTTCACCAAAAAACAGAATGAATTAAAAGAGTTAGAAATTGC
Organism: uncultured Bacilli bacterium; assembly: GCA_947632565.1. Taxonomy (GTDB): domain Bacteria; phylum Bacillota_I; class Bacilli_A; order RF39; family UBA660; genus Alloscybalousia. The sequence continues at coordinate 21,644 of CANRPT010000018.1, forward strand.
CGTTAGTAAAATGGATGTAAAACTCGATTATTATTTAAATACCTTAAGTGAAGATTATGAATTAACCTTTGAAAAGGCCAAAGAAAAATATCAGTTAGAACTAGAAGTAGAAGAAGCTAGAGAAAAGGTCGTAACCTATAAAAATAATATCAAAAAAATTGGGATGGTAAACTTAGATGCCATTTCGGAATATGATAGAGTGCAGGAAAGATATCAATTTTTAGATGGACAACGAAACGATTTATTAGAAGCGAAAGATACTCTTTTAGAAATTATTGAAGAAATGGATCAAGTGATGAAAGAAGAATTCTTAGCAACTTTTCGTTTGATTGAAAAAGAATTTGAAGTAGTATTTCAACAGTTATTTGGTGGTGGACATGCTTCTTTAAAACTAACAGATCCAAATAATTTATTAGAAACAGGGATTGAAATTATTGCTTCTCCTCCTGGTAAAAAACTAACCACGATTTCTTTATTATCGGGTGGAGAGAAGACTTTAACTGCCATTAGTTTATTGTTTTCGATTTTAAATGTGAGACCTATTCCATTCTGTATTTTTGATGAAGTAGAAGCAGCTTTAGATGAAGCAAATGTAGATCGTTTTGGAAAATATTTAGATCATTATAAAACGAAGACTCAATTTTTATTAATTACACATAAGAAAAAAACGATGGAGTATGCGAATACATTATATGGAATTACGATGCAGGAATCGGGAGTCAGTAAACTGGTTAGTGTCAAATTAGAAAATAAAGAAATAAAATAGATGAAAATCTGTTATAATGAAATTAGATGAAAAAATAAATTTCAATAAAGAAAATAGGAAAGAGGGATATCATGGGATTTATTAAAGCATTTACAGGAGCATTTAGTGGAACATTTGCAGATGAATGGAAGGATTTTTATGCACCAAGACAAGGCTTATCTGAAACGGTAGGAATTTTCCAAGCAGTACCTTATGGAACCAATGCAGGTCGTGGAGAAAACACGAAAGGTTCTGAAAACATTATTACGAATGGTAGTAAAATTGTGGTACCAGAAGGAACCGCACTTATTACTGTTCAAGATGGACAAATTACTGGTTTTATTGCAGAACCAGGAGGATTTATTTATACTTCAGAGGATCCTAATTCAAAATCAATCTTTTCTGGAGGAGGTATTTTAGCATCTACCATTGGAACATCTTGGGAAAGATTTAAATTTGGAGGACAACCTGGAGCACAACAATTAGCTTTCTATATCAATTTAAAAGAGATTCCGAATAATCGTTTTGGTACACAATCTGAAATTTATTGGGATGATGCTTATTTAAATGCGCAAGTAGGAGCAATGACAAGAGGAACTTATACGTTAAAGATCGTTGATCCGATATTATTTGTGAAAAATTTTGTACCTACTAAATACTTGTTACCAAATGCTCCTGATTTTGATTTTCAAGATATGGATAGTGAAGTAGGAAATCAATTATTTAATGAAATTGTCAATAGTTTAAATGATGCTTTTGCTAACTATACCAATGATCCAAACAAAGGAAATCGCATTACGAAAATTCAACAAGATCAAATTGGACTTGCAGAAAGCTTGTCACAAGTAGTAGAAGCGAATTTTCATTGGAAAGAGAGTCGTGGATTAGAAATCGTTCGTGTAGCGATTCAAGCAATCGAATATGATGAAGATACGAAGAAATTATTAAGTGATGTCAAAAAGGCAGATGCTTTATCTGGAGCAAGGGGAAATTCTTTCATGCAACAGTCTGTTGCTCGTGGAATACAAGCAGCTGGTGCAAATGAAGGGGGAACTGGCATGGCTTTTATGGGAATGGGAATGAATGCTGCTGGTGGAATGATGGGTGGAATCCAACAACCTGCAGAAGCTAGTACCAATCCATTTATTCATACTGCCGAGCAACAAACAACCAAAGAGGAAGTAGATCCTTATCAGAAATTAACAGAAATGAAAAAATTATTAGATGAAGGACTGATTACACAAGCAGATTTTGATGCTGTCAAAGCAAAGTTATTAGGATTATAAACATGAAAAAAGAACGTAATGTCAGTGCGAAAAGTACTAATCGTTCTACCAAAACTACGATTATTCAGACGGGAAATGGACTACAAAATGGACAAAATAAATGTCCCAAATGCGGTTCTACGGATATTTCTTTAAATCCTAAAACCGGGAACTTAAGATGTAACTTTTGTAGGTATGAATTTGCAGAAGAAAAATTAGAAGATTTTTCTTCTGATTTATCAAAATTAGAAGGGCAAATGATAGGATCTGGTGTTCAAGATAGAATTTTAGATACCAATGATATTATTACTTTAAAGTGTACCAGTTGTGGAGCAGAAGTAGTCATTGATACAAGGGAAGTAACCCAAGCAAGGTGCCATTGGTGTAGAAATACACTATCCATCCAAGAACAAATTCCAAATGGAAGTATTCCCGATATGGTACTACCATTTCATGTTACAAAAATGGAAGCACAAAAAGAAATTGAAAAGTTTGTTGGCAAAAGAAAGTTTTTTGCCCATCCTCAGTTTCAAAAAGAATTTACGACAGAAAATATTATGGGAGTTTATTTTCCTTATATGGTAATTGATGAAAACGCACATGCTTCTTTTATAGGAGAAGGGGAACAATTCGTAAGAAGTTATGTAAGAGGAAATAATCAGAATCAAATGGTATATTATGATGCCGATTTATATCATGTAGAACGAGAATTCGATCTCACCATTTCAGATTTAACACTAGAATCCAAAAAAGATCGATTAGATGGTACCAAAGCAAATCAAACGAATAATGTCATTAATGCAATTATGCCGTTTGATATCGAAAATGCGGTAAAATGGAATGCCAATTATTTAAAAGGTTATACTTCGGAAAGAAGAGATACCAATATTGATGAATTAAAAGATTTTGTAGAGATACAATCAAAAGATATTGCCCGCTTTGCTGCTAGTGAAACCTTAAAACAGTATGACCGTGGTGTTCGTTGGGAGAACGAAGAATTCCAAATGAAAGGACAAGAATGGAAAGCGGCATACTTACCCGTTTGGTTATATAGCTATCAACAAGAAAAGAATCAAGAAAAGATTCTTCATTATGTTGCTGTCAATGCTCGTACGAAAGAAGTCATGGGGAGTGTTCCCATTCATTATCCTAAATTATTGATTGTTTCTTTTTTCTTGGAACTTATTGGAATTTTCCTCATGTTTACGGTGGATTTTGATTATAGTTTTCTATTTGCTACAATTGGATTTTTCTATTATTTTGTGATTTGGAATCGATATCGTAATAAAAGTGAAAGACATCATTATGAAAAAGAAACCAAAACCGAAATGAAAAATATTCGAAAAGTAGATCGTTTTATACAACGGGAAAGAAATCTTTCCAATGCTACTATAAGAGGAGCCAATTATCAGGATGTTAGCAATCAGAGTTTTGCAGAAAAAATCAAAAAAACTTTTTACCAAGATTAGAAAGCAAGAATTTTCTCTTGCTTTTTTGTTTTTGCTTTGCTAGACTAATAAGTAGTTAGTGTGAAAACTTAAAAAAGAGTAAAGAGGGGTATATAATAAGTAGGAGGGAAAAAAATGAAAGGAATGTATACTCCATATGAGGAACGTACACCAGATGAACAATACAAAAATTTAATTCGTGAAATTTTAGAAAAAGGAACTTGGGGACCATCTCCCATGGTAGATAAAAACGGAAAGGAAGTAAGAACGATTGACTATATGGGAGCAACTCCTCTTCGTTTTCACTTATTGAAAAATGGTGTTCCTTTTATTACGGAACGTGATATTTCTGGGTTTTGGAAAGCAGGATTAGGGGAATTATTTGCTTTTATCAATGGAGCAAGAACACAACAAGAATTGCAGGAATTTGGATGCAAATGGTGGAAAGCTTGGGTAACAGAACAAAAATGTGCCAAAAGAGGATTAGAAGCAGGGGATTTAGGACCTGGTTCTTATGGCGCAGCTTTTGCGAATTTTCCAACGTTAGATGGACAAGGATTCAATCAATTTGAAGAAATTACCCAACAGATGAAAGAAAGACCAGAATTAAAAACCCATTTTATTTCTCCTTGGATTCCACAATATACCATCAGAAATATCAATCATCAACAGAAAGTGGTAGTAGCACCATGTCATGGTTGGCTTCACTTTAGAATTTTAGATGGAAAACTAAATTTAGTAATGTTTCAAAGAAGTTGTGATGTATTAGTAGGTGGCGTTACCAATTTGGTACAATATTCTGCTCTACTTTTAGCAATGTCAGAAGTTTTAGGATTAGAACCAAATGAATTTGTACACATGATATCGGATGCTCATATTTATGAAGATCAAATGCCTTGGGTAGAGGAGATTTTAGCAAGAGAAAGTAGACCTTTCCCAACTTTAAAATTAGTTAAAAAACATGATCGAATATCTGATTATCGAAAAGATGATTTTGAATTAAGCGATTATCATCCACATGAAAAAATAAAGGATATTCCCGTTGGAGTTTAATGATGATAACAGAAGAAGTACTACAAAAAATGAAAGAAGAATTTTTTACATCCCTCTTAGAAGCACGAAACGAAGGAAAAACAATCGGCTTAGTACAAGGGTCTTGGGATTTATTTCATATTGGACATCTTCGTTATATTTTAGAAGCAAGAAAGTTATGCGATTATTTAATTGTTGCGATGGATAGTGATGAAAAAATCAAAAAAAGAAAAGGAGAAACGAGACCAATTATTCCGGAAGAAGAACGATATGAATTTTTAAAACTATTAGGAATTGCAGATAGTGTCATAATCAAAGATGTGAAGGAACCAAAATGGGGACTGATTCAACAAGTAAAACCAGATGTATTAATTGCGATTAAAGATAACTATTCGGATGAAGATATTGAAAAATTAGAAGAAATTTGTGGAAGAGTAGCCATTTTACCAAGACAATCAGAAACTTCTACTTCTGATAAAATTCGAAAAATTATGATTGCTGGAAAAGGACAACAAGTAAAAGAAATTAGTGGAAAAGTAAAAGAAAAAATTTTAGAATTGAAAAATAGAATTGGATATCAAGAAAACATGATGGAACCGATTCCGATGTTAATTGATTATTTAAAAGATTCAACGGATTGGGTTTGTCCTGTAGCAGCAGGATGTTATTGGAATGGAAAATGGGTTTTTGGTGCAAATCATAGTGATTTTAACATTCCAAAATATGATTTGGAGAATCGTACAGAACTATATTATGCCACGACAGAACATGCAGAGATGAACTTATTGAAAAAATTAGGAGGAGTGGAGAAATTAGATACTCCTATTTGGACTACTTTATTTCCTTGTGATAAATGTATGAAAGTTTTGATGGATAAAGGAGTAAAAGAAATTTATTATTTAGAAGATCATCCAGAAAAAAATTGGAGTAAACGTTCCCATGAATTGGCGGAAAAAAATGGGATAAAAGTAATTCCTGTTTTCCAAAAAGAAATTCAAGAAGAACAGCCAATGGATTTTCAACAAATGCAGTATATTTATCCACCAAATGCGAGAGAGCAAAAACAATTGGATATTATGATGGAGATGGAATCTCATGGAAAAGATCCGCTTGCCCCTGAATATATTGATCAAGAAATTTTATATACAACAGACTATTGGTATATTTCGAAAAATCGCTTTCCTTATGAAGGGGTAGAGGAACAATTTTTAATTGTTGCCCGTTATCCCGTTTATCGAAAAGAAGAGATTACCGAAGAAATGTGGTTAGATTTACAAAATATTTGGTTAACTTTATCAGAAAAATATCAGATTCCAGGAGGTGCTTTATGTCTTCGTTTTGGAGATCCAGCATTATCCGGAGCAACCTTAAAACGTTTTCATGTGCATTTAATTGAACCAAAAGAAGAAGCAAAAACCAAGTTCTCCATTGGTGGACATAAAGTATTAAAAAAAGGATTACAAATCGGTAAAGATACTTTACTTTAAAAATAAAATAAGAGGAGCCCAGATGAAAATAAGAGAGTTATTTCAAATAGAAAAAACAATGATGGATAAAAATAAGGAGTTGCAAGAGGCAAAGCAAGAATTAGAAAACTTAAAAAGAGAAATAGAAGAGTTAAGACTCACCATAGAAATCAATAGACAGAAAAATTCTGCTAACTTGGTTGATATCGATCATCTAATGGTAGTAAATTATAATGGAAAAAAATGTTTTGCTTTGATTCAACCAATTTCTTCTGGAAAATATGCTATTTGGAAAATGGTAGATTACTTTTCGAATCAAGAATTATTTTTATATTACACATATACCGCTAATTGCTATTCTATAGATGGTTCTTTTTTAATTAATGATAAAGTATCTGTTCTGGGAAAAGCCGAGGTAGTATGCAAAGAACTGATGTGTTATACCAATCAAAAAGTACCTGAATTCTTGTTACAAAAATGTTATTATCAAATGAATGGGATTGATGAAAAAGTACTCCAAAAGGCATTAGTAAAAAGCTAGGAAATAGATTTATTGTATTAGAAAACAGTATTGGTGAAAATCCATACTGTTTTTTCTTGAGAAAATTTTTCTTTTTGGTTAATTTAAGTTAGGAAATCCCGAATGGAAATCCCGATTTTAATAATTAGTAACCAATAAAGATAAACTTTATTG
>CANRPT010000019.1 GCA_947632565.1 uncultured Bacilli bacterium
AAAATCACATACAAAAACGAGAATATTTTCCCGTTAATGTTTAATTTTTTTTAAGACATTTTCCTAAATTATTGACAGAAAGATATGGCAATTTCTTAAAAATAATGGAAAATGATGTATAATGAAATCAAGATAAAAAATAGTTGATTGAATTATGAATTTATTTGAAAAGTTTAAAATATTGGAAGATTCAAGAAATATAAGAGGAAAAAATTTAATTAGTAATTTATCCATCATCAGAAAATTGTATTCAATTTAATAAGTTTAGATAATTCATTTGATAAAGCACCTTTACAAAGAAAATTAACAAGATATATGCTAGACTTTAATAATAGAGAAAAACTAATATTTGAAGTTATTCCAAGTATCAGTTAATGTTTTAAAAATTTTAAGCGATTGCCATAAAAAATTATTTTTCTCGTTCTTTCATTGCATCTTCCATTTTTTCATAGAAGAAATCTAGAATACTCTGTACAGTTTTCCCAATCGAATTCGAAAGATTTAAAGTAGATTTTGAAATTTTATTTTCATACTGCTGTTCCTTATCATTCAAATATTTTTTTAAGTCGATTTCTACATTATTTTTCACATCTTCTTCAAACAATTGAATTTGTTCTTCTGTCAGACGAGTTTTATTTCGTGCTTGATAATCGATAATTCCTACATTCGCAGCATAATACAAAGCTAAAAAGATTAAAAAAACGGTAAGAGACATGATTCTTAAAAAATTATTTTTCATTTTCTTGCTCCTTGATATATTCGGTTAATACCGTACTAATTGCTTCACAGGTATTATACACTTCATCAATTGTATTATCTGTTCCTCCTACTTCTATTAATATGGTATTCGGACTAAAATCTTGATTATAAACTCCATTTACTCCTGCACCTTGTTTTTTATAAATTCCTCTTGATAAACCAGGATACTTTTCTTCTATTTTATGGTTAATTGTCTCTGTCACTTTTAAATTCTTAGCATAATTTTCATTTTCTAATCCCACAATAAACAAAATTTTAGCATAGGTTTTATTTTCAATCGTAGTAGTAGAAATACTTCTCTTTACAGAATCACGATGTAAATCTACAAAATATTTTAAACTAGGATTTTTACTATAAACATCATCCATTAGAATTCTTGTTACTTTATAACTAGAAGCATAATTCCAATTATTGGTTCTTAAAAACTCTGTCACATCATTTTCTTCTACAATCGTAGGAATTCCATTTTTATTTAATTTTTCTCTTAAAATATAACTTAGCATCATGACCGTTGGTTTTACATTATAACTTTCTAAATTGGATGCAGAATATTCTTCTGATTGGTGGGTGTTGTATAAATAGACAAGAGGATTATCTTGCAGATTATTATCATAAGGATCTTTTACATAATTGGAACTGGGAATGGAATCTAAATCCTTATCTTCATCAGATGATGGAATCGTTATTTCACTATGATAATGATTGGGTAGAAAAGTAACTGGATTTTTCATATCTAGATTCGTAACAAAGCGAATGAATTTTGTAAAAAAATGGGGAGAATTTTGTTTTTCAATATAAGATGAACTATTTTCTAACAAGATTCTAACAAAATTCGATTGATCCAAATTTTCAGCAAAGTATCGTAGTGATAAACAAAAAGAAAAAGAAAACAATCCAAGTATAAAGAATAATTTGATCCATAGTAAGATTCTTTTTCTTTTTTGCTTTCTTTTTAATTTTATTTTTTTCATATCATCACCTGCTTATTATCAATATAAGCGAATAAGCACGTATTATATGTCGAAATTTTTGTGGAGTGACTGATTTATTGCATTGGCTAAAACTTCACTTGTTTTATCAATCACAAAATCAATTTCCTTTGGAGTTACCATCATATTATAACCAATGGGAGTTAATACTTCAAAAATTAGTTCTTTTATTTCTTCCTCTGATAAATTACCAATTTCTCCTAATAATTTTGTTTTTTCTTGATGTGATAGCTCTCCTTCATAATGCTGATAATTTCTAAGAGTTATTGGAATTAACTTATTTTTTTGATAATTTTCCTTATTATAACTAAAATGTTTCAATAAATATTGAATGGTATCACTTACCAAGACAAAAGCTTCTATGACCGTTGGGATTCCAATTGAAATAACGGGAACATGTAGTGTTTCATAACTTAATTCTTTTCGATCATTATATACTCCACTTCCCGGATTAATCCCAGAATCTGTAATTTGTATTGTTTTATTTACTCGATCCATACTACTAGAAGCTAAAGCATCTACTATTATCACAAAATCTGGTTTAATTTTTTCTACAATTCCTAGAATAATATCACTGCTTTCAATTCCTGTATTTCCAGTTACTCCTGGAATGAAAGAGGCAACATTTCGATAGCTCTGATCTACTTCTACTTCTTCTATTTCATATAAATATCTAGTTACTAATACTTGTTCAATTGTTTTAGGACCTAATGCGTCTGGTGTAGAAGCTCTATTTCCTAATCCAACGACTAAACATTTCATGTTGTCTGTAATCTTTAAATCAACATATATTTTTTTTAATTCTTTCACTAATACTTGTTCCAAATTTTTAGCATTTTTCTTATCTGTTACATCCTGATAAGTAATCGTAATATATTTTCCCTTTTTCTTATTTAACTTGTTTTTCTCTTTGGTAATCGTTACTTCTAAGATTTTGATATCTTCCTTTTCTTCTTGCTTTACTAAAATTCCCTCTTCTTCTTGATTGACATCAAATAAATCAACAATTAAATCCGTTCGAATGGAATAGTTTTTTAAGTCTTTTTCTTGTTTCATGTAATCACCTATTCCTATTTTTTCCACTTTTTTGATATTTTATTTGATTTTTTAGAAAAAGTTTGGTATCATTAGTTGTAGCTAAAAAAGTGAGGTGAAACCAATGCCAAATATTAAAAGTGCGAAAAAAAGAGTTATTACTAGTCGTAAGAAAGGTGCTAACAATACTATTTTTAGATCAAGTATGAAAACTGCTATTAAAAATAGTGAAAAAGCAATCAAGGCAAGTGATAAAACTTTAGCAGATGAAAATCTAAAAGTAGCAATCAAGAGAATTGATAAAGCTTGTGCAAAAGGATTAATTCATAAAAACAAAGCTGCAAGAGAAAAATCAAGACTAACAAAACAAACCAATGGATTAAACTAAATACTACCTAAAACATTACAAAAAAAGTAATGTTTTTTTCTTGCTTCCTTTTCTTTCCTCCTTTATAATGATAATAGGTGATAGTATGAAAAAAGAATTAGGAGTAATTTTCTTATTATTAGCAGGAATTACTATTTTTTTATATCATGAAGAAATTGTTTCTTACCTCGTGGATACTTTCTCTGATTATGGCAAAGATTCTTCTATACTAACAAATAATTCCTATTCCAGCAGTTCAAATTATCAATTCGTACAACTAACCAATCAATTTACCCCAATGAATCGAAGAGATATTATCAATATTTACTATACTGTATTAAATTCTGGTATGGAAGATTTTACTTTTTATTGTCCGAAAACTTATGAAAATTGTGTGGAAGAAGTAAATCAGATTTCAAATGATCAATTACTCCTTTCTAATATTAATAATTTTGTTCCAGTATACAATAGTTTTCAAAATATCGAAACCGAATTCGATACATTAGGAAAAGTAACAATTCATATTATTCATAATTATACGAAAGAAGATATCGATATTTTAAATCAAACCATACAAAGTATTATGCAAGAAACAATGACGGAAGGAATGACGCCACAAGATAAAATCAAAACAATACACGATTACATTATTGAACATACCAAATATGATGTGAATAGAAGTGATCATCAAATTACTACCTATCGTTCTGATACAGCCTATGGTGCACTCATAGAACATTATGCAATTTGTGGAGGATATGCAGACAGTATGAAATTATTCTTAGAAAAATTAAATGTTCCAAATTATAAAATATCTAGTGAGAACCATGTTTGGAATTTCGTACTCTTAGATGGAAATTGGTATCATTTAGATTTAACTTGGGATGATCCTGTTACCTCAACTAATGAAGATGTTTTAGAATATGATTATTTCTTAATCACAACAGAGGAATTAAAAAATTTAGAAGAGAAACAACACATCTTTGATGAAACAATTTATTTAGAAGCAAAAAGTAACTAATTTACGTTAGTTACTTTTTCTATATCCTGAATAATTTCTTCTATTGTTTTATTAAAATTTTGATAATTGGTTTGATACCAATGAATATTCGTAAATTGATTTTCAAAAAAAGTATATTGTCTTTTCGCATAATGTCTGGAATTCTGTTTGATTTTGGAAATGGCTTCCTCGAAAGTACATTTTCCTTCCCAATAATCATATAATTCCTTATAACCAATTCCCGTTTGAATTGCTTTAGAATAAATTTTTTGTTGATAGAATGATTGGACTTCTTCTACTAATCCATCTGCTATCATTTGATCGACTCGCTTGTTAATTTTATCATAAAGAGTTTTTCTATCAACAGTAAGACCAATCATATAAAAATCATACAACGGTTGATTTCCATTTTTCTCGGTCATTAAATGATTTTCACATTTATGCAAAAGACGAATTAATCTTTTACGATTATGAGGATCTACTTCACAATGAGGTTCATATTCTTGGATTTTAGCAAGTAATTCTTCATTCGTAAAATTCTCATAATTAGAAATAGGAGCATGATCTTCTAAAAAGCGATAATCATATAAAGCAGCCTTGATATAAAGACCAGTACCACCTACTAAAATGATATTTTTCTTTTTCTTTTGCAGTTCTTCTATCTTTTTTCTACAATCTCTTTGATAGTCAAAAACCGTATAAGTTTCTTTTACATCACAGATATCCAATAAATGATGAGGAATCTGTTCTTTTTCTTTCTCTGTTATTTTAGCAGTTCCAATATCCAGTCCTCGATAAACTTGCATCGAATCTGCATTCACGATTTCAGCATCATATCTTTTGGCTAACGCAATACTTAATTTGGTCTTCCCTACTCCTGTTGGTCCTACAATCACATAAATCATAATGTTTCTCTCCTATAAGCAATGACTTCTGCTTTATCCCGATGATTTTGATGATTGCGATATTTTTTATAAGGAATATGTTTTTTTCTTAAGATTTTTTCAAACTCATCCATTTTATATTGATTTTCATGATAAAAAACAGAATCTGGTTGATCACAAACCCCTACCACAAAGCTACCATATCCTACTAACTGCAAAGCAAGAGATTCTGTATCATGAAAAAATCCATTACTAATATAACAGGTTGGATAAAGAAATTCTGGAAAACGATTAGAAACATAAATAGAACCATAACCAGAAGGAATTTGAATGGCATCTCTTTCTAAAAAATCAGAAATATTTTCTATTTCTGTACTAAAAACTGTTTCTACCAAATGATCCTCTTTTTTTACTAAGCGATATCTTTGGATTAATTTCGCAAAATCTTGATTATTTCTCTGTTGTTTTTTTAAAAATAAACGGTACTGATCCAAATTTGGATACCAACCATTTCCAAATTTTCGAAACAAAGTTGGATCCTGTTCTACTTCTAAAATATAACGAGACATTAAAATATTCATCTGGATACCTCTTTTCTTTTTTGTTTATTTTTTTGTTCCATCTTCGTAATTATATCATTACTAGTCACTTTAAAAATGGGTGGAGAAAGAAAGGAAAAAAGAACCGTAGTAGGATAAATAAGAATCCAAAAACGAGGATGACTTCTAGAAAGATTTACTCCACTCGCATAAATCATAGCCGTCATCGTCATAGAAATAATTTCTATCATATATTTTTTAGGTATCTGTTTTCTTTCCTCTATCATGAAAATCCCTCTATTCTTTTACTACATACTTCTTTTAAAAAGTTTTTCTAAATCATATTTGGAATAAGTAATAATCGTTGGTCTACCATGAGGACAAGTAAAAGGATTTTCACAAGCCCTTAATCGTTCTAATAAAACTTCCATATCTTCTTGCATAATGTGATCGTTTGCTTTAATACTTGCTTTACAAGCAACGGTTGCTGCAATGTGATCCAAAAAACGATCTAACTGAAAATCTTCTTTGCTAATGATAATATCGATAATATTTTTAATAGCTTGTTCCGTATTTGCTTTCGTTAACCAAACGGGAATACTACGAATCACTAATGTTAAATAACCAAACTCTTCATAACCAATGCCTAATTTTTCTAAAAGAGAAAAATTTTCTTTTAAAATCAGATATTCATTATTCGGAAATTCTAAAGTAATCGGTACTAATAAATCCATCACGGCAGGAGTAGGATTACTTAATTCCCTTAAATAATATTCATAGTTGACTCTTTCATTAGCAGCATGTTGATCAATCAAATACATACCATCTTCATTTTCTGCAATAATATAAGTTCCATGCACTAAACCAACAGGATACATCTTTTTAATTCTCTCTTTTTTTGGTGAAGATGATACGATTTCTTCTTTCTTTTCATAAGGAGTTTCTTTTTCATGAACTTCAAAATCGAGAGTCATTTTTTCAAATTCTTGAAACTCTTTTTCTTTCTCATCTGCATTAAATTCTACCTGAGAATTTGGCGTATAAACAGTTGAAATAATCGTTTTATGATCTTCTACTTTCGTTTCTAAAGAAGCATCTGGAATTAAAGTAAGAGACTCTAATTTTGCAGTAATTGTTTGCATAATCAAATCTTTTAACGAATCCATTTTAGAAAATTTAATATCCATTTTCGTAGGATGAACATTGACATCGACTAAAATGGGATCTACTTCTATTTTCATTACTACAATGGGATAACGATCTTGGGGAATATAAGTATGATAACTATCGGCAATATAACGAATGATATCTAAATTTCGAATAACCCTACCATTCACTAATAGGGTAATCGCATTTCGATTACTTTTTTGCAGTTCTGGATAAGAAATATAACCACTGATATGATAATCTTCATTCTCTTGATTGATTTCAATCATTTTTTTCGTTACCGATAATCCATAAATATCGTTAATTACTTTTAATAATCTACCACTACCATCTGTTTTTAATAACACTTTCTCATTATTAGTGAAAGTAAAACGAATCTGAGGATAACTAAGAGCCATTTTATTTACATATTCTGAAATATAAGATAACTCAGTATATAAATTCTTTAAGTATTTCAAACGAACCGGAGTATTATAAAATAAGTTCTTAACTAAAATAGAAGTTCCTTTTCCTAAATCACTAGAATTTACGGATAAAATCTTTCCCCCATGAATTTCTACCTCGGTTCCCGTCGTTCCATTCGAAGTTTTTAATGTTACATTAGAAACACTAGCAATAGAAGGTAAAGCTTCTCCACGAAAACCTAAACTATGAATATGAAATAAATCATATTCTTGTTTTAATTTACTAGTTGCATGTCTCGAAAATGCTAAAACCGCATCTTCTTGATCCATCCCTATTCCATTATCAGTTACTTTGATTTCTTTCACTCCAGAATCTACTAATTCTATTTTTATTTCATCTGCTTCCGCATCAATAGCATTCTCTACTAATTCCTTGACTACATTCATGCATTTTTCAACCACTTCTCCTGCTGCAATCTTATTCGCAAGAACTTCATCCATTACTTGAATCTTACTCATATTATCCCTTCACTTCTATCTTTATTATAAACTATATTCAATCATTTTGGTAGAGTTTGAATGTAAAAAGAGGCTTTTCACCAGCCTCTTTGTTTTATTGGAAACGAATAACCTTTTGAATAGGAGTTTGATCAGAAGATTGTAAAGTAAGGGTATCATTTTTTTGTAATAATTCTAGTAAAGCAGCGTTAGTAAGTGGTAAAGTCATAGTAATATTAACACCTGGTTGATAGGTAAAATTAGATTCTGATACTACAAAATTTCTCTTTTCTGGGGTAAGCGTGATTGCTTCTGTTTTAGAAGGAATGATATCTTTCATAAAAATATTATTTAAATACCAATATAAATCTGTTTTCGTAAAATCACCAGTATATTTTTTTTGATAAAGAAATGGCACTCCTGCAAATAAGATATTTTTGGATACTGCTAAATCATTTTCCGTATCTACTAACCATTTAATAGGACTTACTCTTAACCATACAACATCCCCTACTCCACTACGAATCCCATTTGATAGGAATATTTTTGGATAACAAAGATTATGTGCTATCCTAATAGGAACATATTTTTTACCTTTATACTCATATTCTTCCAGTATTTCTGGTTCAAATCTTTCTTTGCTTCCTTTCTCTCTTCTATCCGCAATAGTATATAATTTTCCTGTAGTATTTAATGAGCCACTATAAAATAACTGATTTAATTTTCCCGTTTCTAAATAATTCATAACAAACTGAGGATATTCACCATATTCTACTTCAATCCGTTCCAAGTCTTCTTCTAAAGAAGCCTCAACAGTAGTCCTTGACTTATTTTTTGCTTTTTCTTGAATAAGAGAATATGGCAAAACCGGACGACAACCAATACGAAAATCATCAACATTATAATGAGCAATAACGCTGCGATAATCAATACCATATACCAAATTGTCATCTATTTTTGTTTTTGTCCAATATAAGCCTTGTCTATTTACAAATTTATTATCACAATAATTATAATTAGGAGAAAATCCACCTAATAATAATGCAAAATCTGTAATTGATGCATTCGTTAATTGTCTCTTAAAAAAGGCTAATTGATTATTTCCATATATTTGGGTGATATCTAATATTGTCATATCATTCATCATTTTTCCTACTTCCTTTCTTTTCCTATACCATATCATATCTCTTTTAAATACTCCATCAATTTGAGAGCAACATCATGTGTTAAAACCGTTTCTAATTCTTCTAAAGAAGCTTCTTTTAACTTCTTTAAAGAACCAAATTTTCTTAATAATTCTTTTCTTCTTACCTCCCCTATTCCAGGAGCCATATCAAGTAAAGAAGCAAGGGTTCCTTTTTGTCGAATGGTTCTGTGATAAGTAATGGCATAGCGGTGTACTTCTTCTTGAATACGATTCAAAAATAAGAATAAATGACTATCTTTTGCCATCGGAATACTCTCTAAATTTTCATTCACAAGCATATTGGTTTGATGTTTTTCATTCTTTTTTAAACCGCAAATAGGAATCTTTAAATGTAGGCTATCTAAAATTTCTTTTGCTACACTGATTTGTAACTCTCCTCCATCTACTAAGATTAAATCAGGAGCTTTGACTTCTTCCATTAATACTTTATAATATCTTCGATAAAGAACTTCCTTCATGGCAGATAAATCATCTTTCACGTCTGTTTCAATTTTGAATTTTCGATATTCATTTTTATTGGGAAGAAAATGATCAAAAACTACCATTCCTCCTACATAAAAAGTTCCAAACAAATGAGAGTTATCAAAAGCTTCAATTCGTTCTAATTTTTCCAGTTTTAATAATCTTTTTAATTCTTCTTCTGCCTGTAAACGGTTTTCCTCATCCGTTTGAATGGTCTGATATTTTTCTTCTAATAAAATTTTAGCATTATCTTTTGCTAAATCGATTAATTTTTTAATATCTCCTCTAGCAGGAGAATTTACTTTAACTTGAAGATAAGAACTAAGAATTTCTTGATCGATATCACTTGGTACAATGATTTCTTTGGGTAAAATATTATTCTTCTCATAAAACTCAATGATATAATGAATCAAAGTTTCATTCGCATCTTCTACCGTCGTAAAAATATCACTATGTCTACCAAATAATAATCCTTCCCGAATATAGAATGTCACAATCGAAAAATAGCTATGATCTTGATAATAACCAAATACATCAAAATTATAATTTTTATTTAAATCAATTTTTTGTTTGGTTAAAGTAATATCAATATCTTTTAACATTTCTTTGAGTTCTAAAGCTTTTTCAAAGTTCAAATTATCGCTTGCTTTTTGCATCTCATCTTTTAATTTGGCTACTACAATTTCACTGTTGCCTTTTAAAAAAGAAGTAATTTCTTCTAGCATTTGTGCTTGTTGGTCCAAATCAACCTCTTTTTGACAGTATCCTAAACATTCACCAATATGATAATAAAGACATACCTCTTTTTGGAAAGTTTCGCATTTTCTTAAAGGATAAATGCGATGAATCATATTTACTGTTTTTCTAGCTGCTGTGACATTAGGATAAGGACCAAATAATCTACTTTTATGCTTTTTTCGATTAATATTACGAACAATTCTTAATTTCGGATATTTTTCATTCGTTAGTTCAATATAAGGATAACTCTTATCATCTTTTAACAAAATATTATATTTTGGATTATATTTTTTGATGAGAGTAATTTCTAAGATCAGAGATTCTAATTCACTAGAAGTCACAATATATTCAAAATCTACAATATCATTCACTAACATTGCGGTTTTACCAGTTACAGTACCTGTAAAATAACTTTTCACACGATTAAATAAGTTTTTCGCTTTCCCTACATAAATAATGACTCCATCTTTATTTTTCATTTGATAGGATCCTGGTAATTTCGGTACTAGTTTTAACTTTTCTTTGATATGCTTTTTTACTTCCTCTGTCATAAAACTCCCTCTTTTTCTTTTTATATTTTAGAATATTGACGATTTTCTTTGGTATTTTTCTGTTGCTTTTTACTTTGTTCTAAGATGTGATTGATACTTTCTACTAATTCTATAAAAGGATGATCATCAGGCAATGAAAATTTTTCTTTTAACTCATCCTGTAACAAATCACAGTATTCTTTATCGTTTAATAATTCGGATAAACAACTAAGCAAAGTTTGGTAAAGAAATAAATTGGTATTTGGCATGGTTTGGTTCATACAAATATTCATGAATCCCTCTATTAAAGTAATACAAGTTCCATCCAAAAGCTTCAAATATTCTTCCACATCGATTCCAGTTGTTCGAATAGAAACGGCATCGATAAAATTAACAGTATCTGGTAAAGAAAAATTGGTTTGTAGCATTCTTTCTTCTATTTCTTTGGATAATAAAATTAATTGGTATTTCCAAGTTAATAATTCTTCTCGATGTTTGGAATCGTCTTCCTTCTGTAATTTTTTCTGAATATGAAAGAGACAAAAATTCCAAAAATCATGATTCATATAAGCATTTAATAAATCCGTAGAAAGTTCCTCTTCAGAAGAAACTAATTCAGTAATATCAAAATGAAAAACAGAAGATAGGAAAGCAAAAACTGGTGATTTGGATATCATTTTGTTGGTAGGAGAATATAGTTTCAGTAATGGAATATTTTGGACATCAAATAACGTTCTCTTTAAGGGAGCATTTTCTTCCAAAAAAATTCCGGCAAAAGAAAATGGTTGAAAAAGATGAGAATTCAAATCTTTTAAATTGGTTAACAATTCGTTTGGATCAGAAATTTCTAATATTTTTTTCTGATAAAGATAACAGATCGTTTGATAAGAAAAAATCCATTTTTGATAGTCTTCTGTTTCTTCTAAACAATGAAACTCTAGCTCTTTCATTTGATTTAAAACTATTTCTTTCTTACGATTCAATTCTAAACAGAATAAAAAAGTATCAATTTGATTATTTTTCATGTAGCATCTCTCCTCTAATTGTTTTTATTATACTCTAAAATCTTTTCTTTTACAAATCCTAAAAGCTATTATATAATGAATTTGGTGATAAAATGAAGACAATTTCCCATCCCATTGTTTCAGAATATGAAATCAAAAAATCCAAATTTATTGCTCTGTTATTTCCCATTTCAGAAATCAAAAAAGTAGAAGAATATTTAAATCAAGCAAAAAAAGATTATCCAAAAGCTACTCATTACTGCTATGCTTACAAAATCGGAAACCAACAAAAATGTAGTGATGATCAGGAACCTAGTGGTACAGCGGGACTACCGATCCTAGAAGAAATCTTAAAAAAAGATTTCACCAATATTTTATGTATTGTAGTTCGTTATTTTGGAGGAATTAAATTAGGAAGCAGTGGTTTAATTCGTGCTTATAGAAAAACGGTAAGAGATGCAATTTTCCAGAGTAATATAATCGAAATAGAAAAAGGATATTTAATCCAATTAGAGATTCCCTATGAATGGCAAAAAAAATTGGAATATCAATTTTCAGGAAAAATCGTAAAAAAAGAATTTCAAGAAAAAATAATGTATCAATTAGAAGTATCGTTAGAAGAAATGCAAAAATTACCAAAGGATTCTTATCAAATATTAGAAGAAAAAATGATAGAAAAAAGGTCTCAGTAAAAACTGGACCTTTGTTTTTATTCGAATCGAATTCTTTCTTCAATATAAGCTACTACTTCACTTACTGGTATCGTAACTTGTTCCATGGTATCACGATTACGAATCGTTACAGTATCATTTTTTAAAGTTTCATCATCTACCGTTAAACAAAATGGTGTTCCTGCGACATCTTGACGACGATATCTTTTGCCAATATTTCCGGATTCATCATAAGTAACCGCAAATTTTTTCCCTAAATTTTGATAGATTTCTTCCGCTTTTTCACTATGATATTTTTTAATTAGAGGAAGTACAGCAACTTTATATGGTGCTAAATAAGGATGGAAATGCATCACTTCTCTCGTAGTACCATCGGCTAAAGTTTCTTCTTCATAACTATGATCCAAAATCGCTAATACCAAACGATCACATCCTACCGTTGATTCGATAATATAAGGAATATATTTTTCATTGGTTTCACTATCCAAATATTCATGAGAAACGGTAGAATATTCTTGATGTCGACTTAAATCATAGTTCGTACGATTGTGTGTTCCATTAATTTCTCCCCACCCAAAGTTAAATTGGTATTCAATATCACAAGCTTCTTTCGCATAAAAAGCTAATTTTTCATGATCATGAAAACGAAGTTTTTCTTGTGGTAATCCTAAATCCATAAAATAATTTTTCGCATATTCCTTAAAATATTGATAAAGTTCGCTATCAGTTCCTTCCTTACAAAAGGTTTGATACTCCATTTGTTCAAATTCTATTGTACGGAAAGTAAAGTTTCCCGGCGTAATTTCATTTCGAAATGCTTTTCCTACTTGACCAATACTAAAAGGAAGTTTTGCTCTCATCGAACGTTGTACATTTAAGAAATTGACATATTCTCCTTGTGCGTTTTCTGGTCTTAAATAAATTTTATTCTTGGCATCCTCTGTTACTCCACGATAAGTTTCAAACATCAAATTAAATTGACGAATATCCGTAAAATCATGATGTCCACACTTTGGGCAAGGAATATGATGTTCTTTGATATAAGCAAACATTTCTTCTTGTGTCATGCCATCTGCATGAGCATTGGGATCAAAATCATCAATCAAATTATCTACGCGATGTCTTGTTTTACAGCTTCTACAATCAATTAAAGGATCGGAAAAGCTTTGTACATGTCCACTTGCTTCCCAAACTCTAGGATGCATTAAAATAGCGGCATCTACCTCATAAGCATTTGGTCTTTCTTGAATAAATCTTTTTCTCCAAGTATCCTTAATATTATTTTTTAATCTACTTCCTAAAGGACCATAATCCCAAGTATTCGCAAGTCCTCCATAGATTTCACTTCCTTGAAAAATAAATCCATATTGTTTACATAGATTTACTAATTTTTCCATCGTTAACTTCTTTTCTTCCATATTTTTTCTTTCCTCTCTTTCAAAAAGAAAACTCCTAAAACAGATTAGGGACGAATACGATATCCGCGGTTCCACCCTACTTATTCTAGAAGAATCTCTTTTCTTATATTGCTCCGACTGTTCCAAAGTCATCATCACATTGATAACATTATTCTATTCTTTTTTTCTAAATTGGTCAATCTTTTTTCATTAATTTTTTTCAGAAGCTTCCTTACTTCTGCCTAATTAATCTAGTCAGAATTTTTTCCTAAAAATTTACATAAGTAAAGTAAGAAATAATAAAGATAATGGTTAAACCAACATATACAATGATAATCATCCCTAAATATACTGCTAAGTAAAAATAGTAAGCTACATTTGCAAGAGTTTTCTGCTCCAAGATTTTAGAATAGGAATTTGTTTGAAACAAAATGATAGTAAAAATAAGAGCAACAATACTAATGATAATGCATGGAACAAATCCGTTTGGCACAAAAGAAATCTCAATTTGATTTTCTCCTTGTTGTAATGGAATTCCAATAAAATTATCATATAATTTGATTACTTCTACCCTTTTTCCATTATTTGTCGCACGATAACCTTCATTATAATTAATTGGTAAAAATAAAATTTTATTTTCTTCTTCTACTGATACTTGAGCAGATACTTGATTACGATAATACCTCATATTCGTATCAATTTTTTCTTCTTTTATAAAATTCTCATATTTTTCTAAATCCATGACTCCTACTGTAATATGATCTAAACCCATATCTTCTTTGAATTGAATTTTTAAATTTACTGTTTCATTTTCAAAAATTCCTAAATCTAGGGTACCATTATCATTTTCAGAAAAGGCATTCTGTAAAAATAATTGATCATTCATATAAATATGAAAATTCTCATACATATCGTAATTATCATTATTATCTAAAGAACGTAAAATCTCTAAATAAAGATTCTTTCTTCCTTTCACTTCTACTTCTGTTTCTAAGTAATTATTTGCCTCTTTATCGATAATTTCATAATTCTGATATGGTTCTTCTGGAATCACTTGAATATTATGAAAATCGAAATCTTCGATGATATCAAAAATATTTTCTTTTGTATCACAAATGCTTTGATAAATGGAATTAGAAATTTCAAAAGAGTTCTTTTTATCAAATATAGTATCATTTTTAGACATCAAATATCCATAAGAGGGTTCCTCATTTAAAGAATAGAAATTTAAATTACCATATTTTTTAATAAATTCATAATAGGGATTTTTGACTTCTTTTCTAGTCATAATATATTTATTTGCTAGAATTCCATCTAAGAACAAGTTTCCTCCTCTAGAAAATGTTTTTACCCACATAGAAGAATATCCCAATTTTCTTAGACTCCTTAGATTATTTTCATTTGTAAGACTCGTAAAATGGTCCATTGTATGGTATTTCATAACTACTCCACTATTCATAATCATATTACTAGCTTCATTTTTCACACGATAATAATCATTCTCTGAATAATCTTTGGAAATTTCCACTAATTCTTCAAATTGACTTGTTAAAAACTCCTGTTCCTGATCGATTCCTAAATAAATACTACTCATCATGAAAATATGGGATAAAGTGACAATTCCCATTAAAATTATGGTAATATTATTTAATTTTTGAGAAAGAAATAATACTGTTCCACAACCAATCAGCGCTATTAAAAATATGCAAATTAAAATGAATAATAAAAAGTGGTTTCCTGATAAAGTTAAATGATTGATAGCAGTTTGAAACTCCTGATAATAATGAGATACTAGGAAAATTATAACAAAAGAAGTAAAAATCGTTATGAAGATAGATAAAATCGGATAAATCTTTTTGGTTTCTTTTTCTTTTTTATCATATTTTTGAAAACCAACACAAGCACCTAAAATGAATAAAAGTGAAGTAATAAATCCCATTCGGTATGGAAAAAACGCATAAGAACCAAAATGCCAGATTTTGTGAATTGGTTCAATAATGACAGGAATTAACATCAATAATAAAGTTGGTAGATAAAAGCTTAAAAATTTTTTATGCTTCTGATATTCTTTTAGTAATAAGAATAATCCACAATACATCATTCCACCAAATAAAAACATAGAAATCTTATCGGTTATTGGTCCAAGTCCTGAATTTAATAAATAATCTAATTGAAAGCCAATACGAGAAGAAACAGAAATTTGCAAATAAGAGGGAACCACAATAAATAAAGAGATAAGTAGACTTAAAATCGTACTAATTCCTAGTGCTAAAATTCCTTTTTTTCTTTCTTCTTTGGTTTCTTTATAAACCAATAGATAAAGAAGAGATACGAAAAATAAAAAGATTAATAGAATCATAGATACATAAAAACTAAAAATCAAACTAAGCGTTAGAGTAACAATATAAAAAATTGGTTTTTCTAAATCTAAAGTTTTCTTTAATCCAATCATAATAAGTGGAAATAAATACATTGCATCAATCCAAGAAGTAATTTGATACATCATTAAGCTATATCCAGAAAAAGCATAAATAATTGCTAAAAAAACACTAAGTAGTACATTCTGTTTCGGAAAAAAAGTACGAATAAAATATAAACAGGTAAGAGCCGATAATACAATTTTAAGAGCAACAATCACTGATACCATCAAATAAATTTCTTCCCTTGGTACCAGTAAAACCAACAAAGTAAAAGGACTTAAAATATAATAAGCTAAGATTCCAATGAAATTGACTCCACCACTAGAAGAAAAATCCACTAATAATGAATCAGTTCCATAAATTGTATCATAAAAATGATAATAAAAGGAAGTAATTTGATCATGCATATCCCCCCAAATTAAAGAATTTGTTCCAAACGGATAAATTCCTTTCATGCCAAAAAGAATCAAAAATATTCCTAAAATAATCCCTATTGTAATGAAATATGGTTTTAACTTCTTCATAAACATTCTCCGTACTTCTTGTTTTATTTAATCTTCATTAGATTTTTTAAAAAGCTTCTACTTTTTAAATATAATCCTGAATATTCCTCATAATACTCCGTAATAAATTCATTTAATTCTTTTTTAGTTTCTTGCTTAATATCTAATTTTGTTACTTGTTTTATGTCAACCATTAAAAACATGCGAATTAACTGAATTGTTTTTCTACTGTATATTGTACCACCATGATAACAGTTTTGGCAAACATAACCTCCATCTAAAGTAGTAATAGTAACAATATTGGTTTGATTTCCACAAATAGAACATCCATCTACCTGAGGTCTAATTCCCAAAAAATCTAATAATTTTAACTCATATAGATAAGTAAAAGCTTCTTCATCGAATCCTTCATTGATTTTTAGAATGATTGTCATTAATAAATCATAAATAGTATCCTCATTAGAGTGCTTATAAACTTGCTCTGTTAAATCCAATAAATAAGATACATAGGTAATTTTATCGATACTGGATAAAATATTTCTAAGGGTATTTTTGATATCCGCATTAATTAAAGTCGAAATTCCATTTTCTTTATAAGAAAGATAAAAATCTGCATAGACTAGTTTGGTACTAACTCCACGCAGTTTACTTTTCAAATTTCTACATCCCTTAGACATTACACTAATAAAACCATAATCTTTGGTATAAATTTTTAAAATTTTACTAGACTCACTATATTTCGTTTCTCCTACGATGATTCCTTCTGTTTTTACGATTTGCATATCTTTTACTTCTTTCTATTCTACCTAATAAATTAAAATATTTAATCTCTCCTGTTTCTTGAAACAAATTCCATAAAACTTTTTCCATTTTCCTCACCTATTAACATGGTGAGAAATTTTTCTAAAATTTATACAACTATCTTCTAATTTTCTAAATCATCTAACCCTAATTCTTTTAAATAGCTTTCGCGCTCACGCCAATTTTCAATTACTTTGACAAATAAATCTAAATAAACTCTTTTTTGAAAATATTCTTCTAAATCCAATCTTGCATCTATTCCAATACTTTTTAACATACTTGCATTTTTTCCAACAATAATTTTCTTAATAGAATCCCGATCTACAATAATCGTTGCATGAATAATTACTTTTTCTTTTTTTTCTACTCTTTTTTCTACAACACAAGTAACTGCATGAGGAACTTCTTCTCTTGTTTTACGGAGTACTTTTTCTCGAATAATTTCACCAATATAAAAGTCAGTAGAAATGTTCGTAAAAGTATTGTCTTCAAAAATCTTTCCCTCATTTGGTAAATATTTTTGGATGGTTGGAATAAGTTTCGTAAGATTATCTTTTTTTAAAGCAGAAATAGGAAAAATTTCACAAAAATCATATAATTTTTGGTATTCCGCAATTTTTTCTAATAATTCTTCTTTTTTTATTTTATCTACTTTATTTAAAATTAACAGAATGGGAAGTCTTTCTTCTTTTAAACGTTCTAAGATAAAGGAATCTCCTTTCCCAAATCCTTTTTCTACATCAATTAAAAATAAAATGATATCAACATTTTCACTACTAGTATAAGCTTTTTGATTTAGGATATTTCCCAATTGATTTACTGGTTTATGAATTCCTGGAGTATCCACAAAAACAATTTGACATTTTTCATCTTCATATACTCCTTCAATAATATTTCTGGTGGTTCCCGCTTTATCAGAGGTAATGGCTAGTTTAGTATCTAATAAAGCATTTAAAAGGGTACTTTTTCCGACATTTGGTCTTCCTACGATACTAACAAAACCGCTTTTCATTGGAAACTATCCTCCCCAAAAGCATCTTGACATAAATCTTTTAATAGATAAGTTTTACTTTCCCCTAAGATATTATAACTAACAATCTCTAAGTCAGGATTACAATAATCATTTAATGCTTGTCTACAAATAAAACATGGGGTAATGATGTTTTCGGTCTTATTTAAAATCGAAATTCTTTGAAACTGTTCTTTTTTATAACCATTAGCCATTGCATAAAAGATAGCACATCTTTCTGCACAAATACCAGCTTGAGGAGAGCTTGTTTCAATATTGACACCAGGATACATTTTACCATCACTACATTCGAGAATTGCTGCTACTGGATAATGATAATATTTGCTCCTAGAATTTTCAATAATTTGATTTAGTCTTCGAAATACTTTATTTTCTTCCATACTATTTTTCCTTTCTATATGCATTTCATGTTAAAATAAAGCAAGGATTTTTGGAATAAAAATGATTCCTGCTACAAAGAGTGACATTACCGATAATACTAAAGAGGCGCTACTTGCACAATCTTTGGCAATTTTTGCTAATTTGTTTTCTTTTGTTGTTTCTAAATCCACACAAGCTTCGATTGCACTATTAATCATTTCACAACTAATCACTGTTCCAATACAAATTACGAGGAAGGCGAGTTCTATCTTTGTTACCTTTAAAAAGAAACTAGCCAGAAATACAACAATCGTTGCTATCATCATGATTAAAATATTCTGCTCATTTTCAATGGCATAAACAAGTCCATCTACTGCATGACGAAAACTTTTTCCATATCGAACTATAATATTTCCTTCATCTTTTCTTCTTTTTTCTTTTTTCATTTTTTATCCCTCTCTTCTAATTCCAAATTCATTTAAAATATCATCTTGTTTTTGAAACATTATTTTTTCTTCTTCTTCTTTTTGATGATCATATCCTAACAAGTGTAAGAGTCCATGAATCATTAAAAAAGCTAATTCTCTTAAAAAAGGATGTCCATAAGTATTAGCCTGCTCATGAGCTTTTTCAATACAGATATAAATATCTCCTAATATTCTATGATCTAACTCAATATCCTTATTATCTTCTAAAGCAAAACTAATAACATCTGTTACTCGATCCACCTTTCGATAGGTTTTATTGATTTCATGAATCGTTTCGCTATCCACAAAAATGACATTAAATTCGACATCTTCTAATTTTTCCTTTTTTAGAGTAAAAGCTAACAATTCTTTTAATTTTTGGATTTCTTCTCCTAAGTCTTCTTCTGTTTCATTAAAAATTTCATAAACATTCATTTTAAAATCACCATCCATATATATAACACAAATACTCCTAATAACCCAACTGAGGCAAGATTTAAGAACCATTTGCTTTTAAAAATTTTAGGTACAGAATCTCCTACTTTATCGATGCATCGATAAATTCCATATCCTAGCATTCCCCCTATTACATTTAATAAGATATCATCAATATCAAATACTCTTCCAATCGCTAGTTGAGTTGTTTCTACTGTAATCGATGCAAATAAAACTAAAGCTAAAGCATGAAAAGGCTTGTCCAGTTTCGTAAGGGAAGAAGCAAATAATCCATAAGGAATAAATAAGACAATATTCCCAATGACATTTTTAAAAAATAATCTACTTCCTAAACGATAACGAGTAATCTCTCGAAGAGGAATTAAATTATTTCCAGCCAGATAAAAATTAGCATCTTCAAAAGTTACTACTTGGAATAAGCATAAAATATAAATCAGAAAAAATAATAAAAAGATTTCTTTGTATAACACAAATGGTTTTTTATTTTTTATTAAATCTGTCATATGAATCGAAGAGACCGTTAAAACACAAATCACGACCATGGGCCAAGTTAAATACATGACTCCTCGAATGGTATCATCTAAAGGTGTAATCATTCTATCACCTGATTTCCTTGTTCCTCTTGGGAATTTTCTTCTAAAATCTCCTGTAATTCTGTAATTTCTTCTAATACTTTATAAAACATTACTACTTCTATTTTACTATCTTCTTCCGTAATTTTCAAATTTTTTTCAAATAATATTTCGATATTTTCTCCAATTCGTTCTTGTAGTCTTCGTTTTGCAAGATTAGATGCTTCGATAATAGCATTTTCTTTTGTATAGATTTGGTCGATAACATTTACTTTTTCTTCCCTTATTAGAGAAAAAGAAATCGGTAAAATAGGATTTTTGAGGACATATAAAGATTCTTGAATACTATTTGGGTAGGAATGGAAAGAAAAAAATTTGATTGGATGATGAAACCAGTTGAACTCTAAATAAGTTTGTTTTACTCCTGTTTTGGTTTCTTCATGATAATGATAGGGAAATTCTATGCTTACAGTGTACCATGTTTCTGCAAGAACACTTCCTTCTGCTCTTACCTTTCCTACTTCTACTTCTTTATTATGGATAGTACCTCCAATTAAAATATCCCCTTTTTTTACATATTGATCTTTCTTAACCAAAATTTCTCCTTGTGTAGCCGTAATTTTTTGAATGATTCCATTTTTCTTCGCTACCAAATTTTTAGGGGTTTCCTCCGTTTTTTCTTGATTTAGTTTTCTTTCTTCTACTTTAATTTCATATCTAGTACCTTGTCTTTCTATTTCTAACCATTCTATTTTATTTTTATATTGAGATAAAATTTTTTCTTTAATTTCCTCTTTCTTTTGATAAGAAACAACAAAATGATATTTCTTAATTCCTTCTTTTTTTAATTCTTCGAGAATGAGTTCTCTTAATTCTTTATCATTATGAATGACCTCTACTTCAAAAATGATATTGGTTAATCCTAAAAAAAGAACAAAACCAATTCCTAAAAAGAGGAAAAAAAGAGCATATTTTTTCAAAAATGCCTGCAAAGAAGCAAATCCATATAATTTCACTACTTCTATTTCATAAATCGTTTTGATTTTTTTGATTTTTTGATAGTCTTTTTCTGATACTTTGACAATAGCACCATGTTCTAAAAAGGTGATATTTAAAAATTCAATATGCATTTTATATAAGTTTTGGAGAAAACGTTTAACATCTTTTCCAGTTATTTTTAAATCATAATAACTCATATTATTTTCTAAATTCTATAGAGAAAAATTCTCCTACAATGAGGATTTCACTTTCTAATAATTTTTTTACTCTTAAGTTTTCTCCATTTACTACAATATTTTGATTCTTAGAAGATATGGATATTTTACTATCTTCCATATAATTAATTTTTTCATAATTAACGATATTCAAATTTCCATTCCAATAGATGATTTGAAAATCAGTATCATTAATATAACGCATCACATTGAACATAGTATCACCTTATTTACACTATCTAATTAAATGTATGAAAAAAAAGACTTTATTATTAGTCTTTTTCATTTTATATCATTTACTTTTTTAATTTCTTTTGGGAAGTAGAATTGGAAGAACCATTTTCCAATGGAGATTTTTCCGTTAAATTTAAATCTCCATCAAGAGAAATTTGATCTGTTGCTAAAGTCTCTACCCTATTTTGAATATTTTGTGCTTGATTGACTTCATTTAAATAATGTTTAATGTCACCATTTAATATGGCTAAAGTATCTGATGAAATTAGATGATTTTGTAATTGTTGCATTTGCACTAGGGCACCACTAAGATTTCTAGATAATAAAGTTTGAAACAGAGACATCACATTTTTAGTAAGTTCCATTCCTTGTCCTTCAGTAGTTCTACCTTGGCTAATAGCAAGTTCAGAACCAATTAAAGGCATTAAATCATCTCTAGCCATTTCTAAGGCATTAATGGTAATAAAGTGATTAACAATGGTTTGATTAATAGATAATAACTCTTGTCTCATCAATTGATTAGTAGTTGCAAAACGATTAACTTTATTATGAATCATTTGTAGTTGTGAATTAGTAACTAAAAATTCAGAATATTGGTTATCTTGTTCAGGATCGATATTTTGAAGTTTTTCTTGAATTTTCTTTTCAGCCTCTTGTGCAATTAAAAAGTGAGTATTATTCTTTTGGCGATAAGCCTCGATATATTTACGAATATTATCATATCCAACTATTTCTTTAGACAAAGTTTCAATATTCTGTTCAATCGTTTGTTGTAGCTTTTTAATTTTCTCAGAATCAAAAACCATTTGCGATTCTTGATTTTCCTGAGTATGAAATATTTTAGACCAAAAACTCTTTTTCGAATCTTTCAAACTTTCTATAGAATAAGTATTTTCAATCATGTGATTCATTTCTTGAATAGCAGAATCATGTGTATCACTTAATACTAATTTGGAAAGTTCATTATGAATATAATTTGAATGTATTACTAACGAATTACCAAAATTTAAAATGCTAGTAATATCAGATAAATCAATAGGACTTACTTGTTCATTTGATAATAATTGAATGCGTTGATCAATAGATAAAATTTGTTCATAAGGTTTCTCATTTTCTACTTCTAACTGCAAAATATCGTAGCGAATATCAAGATTCGTACAATTTGTTTCAAAATAAGAAATAATATGATTAGGTACATGATTATAAATCGAATTTTCTATTTGAATAATACGATTTTGTTTGATTTGAGAACTATATTTTGTCAGTTGATTATATAAATTATCTGCACATATCTTATTAAACTTATTATGAAATACATACCTAAAAATTTCATCGCCTACAGTGTTATCAAACTGGTATTTTCTTAAAAAAGCTAAAACAATATCAATAGGTGTAAGATTACGAAAAACAGTTGGATCATTACCTTTTAAAACATCATCCATACAATGAAAAACTTCTTGCCTTATGATATTTTTTTCTTCAATTTTTTCACTATCAATTTTATATAAACTCCTATCAAAGCTCAATTGTACTAACAAATTATGATACATAGGATTTTTAGATAAAACATATAAACTTAAAAAAAGTTTCTTATTGGTATCATGATTGGAAATTTTTTCTTTATACACTAATTCGCGGTTAGAATAATAAGATAAGTAAGGTAATAAAGAATCGACAAAAATTTTTGTTTCCTCAGGTACTAGTTCCATAAATTCTTGATATTCCATAAATTTGCTCCTTCATAAAATTGACTGTATTATATCACAGAATCTTGTTTTTATCAATAAAATTTAATACAAACAAACTACCCTTTTATCATCTTAGTTTTCATTTAATTTTTCACGAATCATGTTAGACACAATCCCCATATCTGCTTTTCCTTTAACAAGAGGGGTAATTTTTCCCATAATCTTTCCCATATCCTTGATACCAGTTGGTGCTACTTCCTGAAATACTCCTTCAATCAACAGATTTAATTCATCTTCTGATAATTGTTTTGGTAAATATTTTTTTAGAATTTCAATTTCTTGTTCTGTTTTAGCAATCAAATCTTGCCTAGACCCTTTTTCAAATTCTTCAATTGATTCCTTTCTAGTTTTGATTTCTTTAGAAATAACATCAATTAACAACTCATCATTGATTTCTTTTTTGAAATCAATATTCTGCATCTTCATTGCTCCTTTTACTCCACGAAGAGTTGCAAGACGGAGGCTATCTTTTGCCTTCATTGCTTCCATAATTTCTTGCTCTAATTGCTTTACTAAATCCATATTCTTTCCTCCTTTGATAGAAAAAGACTAATACTTCGATTAGTCTCTATTTTTATTTGCTTTGTTACGTCTACGAGTATTTTTAATCCCTTCTTTTTTGGCATTTCTTCTTCTTACTCCTGGTTTATCGTAACCTTCTCTTTTTTTGCATTCAGAAGGGACTCCATCTCTAGCAACTTTTTGTTTGAATCTTTTTAATGCAAACTCAAGATTTCCATTTTTAACCGCTACCTGTGTCATTATTTCCCCTCCTTCCGCATATTTCTAGAATTGATTATAGCGCAACTTTTCAGATTTTTCAACATTTTTTTACTTTATTTTTTTATTCCCATAGTCTGAATAGTTACTCTTTCCTATCTTATGCTTTTAAATAAGATTTTTTTTCCAAGCAAAAAAGGGGCTGTCGGGAAATTAAATAATTAATTTCCGATAGTCCTTTTTATTTTTGCTTTACACTTGGAAAAATTT
>CANRPT010000020.1 GCA_947632565.1 uncultured Bacilli bacterium
TTATAAAACATATCACTCATATTCGTTACATTCGAGGTATCCCAATTACTTAAATCTATACTGGTTAATTGGCTACAATTATAAAACATATTATACATACTGGTTACTTTGGAAGTATCCCATTCACTTAAATCACCTATACTAGTTAATCGACTACAATCATAAAACATATAGCTCATATTGGTTACACTGGAAGTATCCCAACTACTTAAATCTCCTACACTGGTTAATTGGCTACATCCATCAAACATCCACCACATATCGGTTACTTTAGAGGTATCCCAATTACTTAAATCTATACTGGTTAATTGGCTACAGTTATAAAACATATAATTCATATCGGTTACACTCGAAGTATCCCAATTACTTAAATTTACACTGGTTAATTGCCTACAGTTAGAAAACATAGAACTCATATTGGTTACTTGGGAGGTATCTAATAATTCTAATCCTTCTATCTCCATTAATTTACTAAAACCAGAAAATAAAAGAGAACTATTTTCATTTGCTATAATATTTCCTACTCCTTGAATATATGCTTCATGGGTATCTGGATTATAATAGGCCATTACAGCCTTATTTGAATTAGCTGAAATATCCCAACTTTCTATATTTGCTCCTTGCATTGGATTTAATTCATTTTGAAGGGTAATTTTTGTGATTTCATCCTTATATTGCCATAATTTATTTTTATAACTAGAAGAACCTACTACTTGCATCACTGGTAGAGGTGCTATATATACTTCTCCATCCATTGTTTTGCTAAGTCCTACTTTTCCCCATTCTGCTCTTAAGATAACATCTTTTTCTGGCATTTCAAAGTAATCATCATTGATTCGTTTCACACCTTCTGTAATGATATTCCATCCTTTGAATTGATATCCTTCACAACTTGGTTCTTGTTCTGATATCTCTACGATTTCTTTTGCCCATTTCGTTTCGTTTGCTGGTACATTTTCTAACTGACATCCTTCTGGAGCATTTCCTTCATAGGTAATTTGATAATGACTTTTTAAAATCGGGGTATCTGTACTTTCTACTTTTTCTTCTACTCCTTCTATTTGAGAAGTAATCTCTTCTTTTTGATTGGTTGGATAATAGCCACTTTTTTCTAAATATTCTTCTTTTAAGTCGACATCAATTGTCATTTGAGCACTAGATCCTGATTTGAAATATGAAATATCCCAGGTTACTTTGGGCACTCCATTTTCATTTGTTAAACTTACTTCTCCTTGACTTACTTGAATATCTTCTACTCTTTCTATCTTAAAATAATTAGAATCAAGATAATCGGTAATCGTAAAATTAGAATAAAGAATTGGTGTTACAGACGCATCAAATAAAACATTATTTAAACTATCCATATCTGCTATAAATTGATGATCACTAATTTCTTTGATTGGTTCTAAAATACTTTTTCCCATTTCATATTGAATGCCATTAATGGTTAAATAAGGGTATTGTTTCTTTAAATAAGAATACTCAGCAATTTGATTTGGTATATCTTCATTGGGATATCCATCTGTTAAGAATAAAACGATACATTCTCTATTTTCTTCTTTTTGATAATCCTTTAAAATCTCATCCACATGAATGAGTGGTTGATAATAATTCGTGTTGTCTAAATCAGTTAAGTCATCTATTTGATTTAAAATCGTTTCTTTCTCATTCGTCAATCCACTAATTAAAGTAGATTCTGTACTAAAGGTAATTAATGCTACTCGATTATTAGGATTCGATAATAAACTATCTACTAATTCTTTAGAATCACTTTTTACTCTATTTAATTTATCTCCAGCCATACTTCCAGATACATCCAATACTAAAATAATATCTGTATAAGCATTTTCTGTTTTTAAAACAGTATCTACATCAAAAGTAATCCTAGCTTTTCCCTTGCCAATCCATTCTGCACTTTTTTCGATATTCCAACTTCCTGGTTCTTTCTTTTCATAACTTAATTCTTTGGAGGTAATCGTTACACTTCTAACTTCCGTTTCTAAAGAAAAAGAACTAGGAATGAGAATGATTGCTAAAGCAATCAAAAGAAATCCTGCTATCATATAGACTTGAGGTTTTTTGAAGAATTTCTTTTTATTTCTTTTCTCTTTTTTCAAAATCCACCACTCCTATTCTACTATTCATAGTTTATCATACCCCCCCCCCAATAGGTCAAGAGTTTTCGCTTTGTAAATTCATATTGTAAAAAAAGATTAACTACTCATCTTCGTTAATCTTTTTAATTATTTTTTCAATTTTATCACCATATTCAATCGATTCATCGAAAATAAACCTTAATTCTGGGGTATGTCTGATTTCAATTTTTTGACTTAATTTTCCTCGAATAAAAGAAGATGCTTTTTTTAAAGCTTCGAGTGTACTTTCTTTTTTACTACTATCAAGTACTGTAAAATACACTTTACAAAAACTCAAATCAGAAGTAATTTCACAACCTGTAATTGTTACAAAATGAATCTCTTGATTTTTTATTTCGGTTTGTAGAATTTCACTAATTACCTGTTGAAACTGATCATTTAATCGTTCTATCTTTATACTCATTGTATCACCTATCTTTTTGTTTCTATTAATTCATAAGCTTCTATGATATCTTTTTCTTTAATATCTTGATAATTTTCTAGGGTAACTCCACAATCCATTCCTTTGGTTACTTCTTTTACTTGATCTTTTTCTCTTTGAATAGAATTTATTTTTCCTGTATAAACAACTACGCCATCACGGATTAATCTAACATTACAATTTGCTTTAATCGTTCCATCCAGTACATGACATCCTGCAATATTTCCAATTTTAGAAAATTTAAAGATTTGTCGAATTTCTAAAGAACCGGTTACTTTTTCTTCATAAACAGGATCTAACATTCCCTTCATCGCAGCTTCCATATCTTCTACTACTTTATAGATAATATCATATAAACGAATTTCAATTCCATTTTCTTTCGCAATTTCCATTGTTTTGGCATTTGGTCTTACATTAAATCCTATAATAATTGCATTACTTGCCTTTGCTAAAGTGATATCACTTTCGGTAATCGTTCCAACTCCACTACGAATGACTTTTACACGAACATCTTCTACTTCGATTTTTTCTAAAGATTTCTTTACTGCTTCGCTACTTCCGTTTACATCTGCCTTTAAAACAACATTAATTTCACGAACTCCTTCTTGAATACGACCAAATAATTCATCTAAGGTCATACCAGAACGATTCACATCCTTTTCACGACTTCTTAACTTTCTTTCTTCTGCAATTTGTCTTGCTTGTTTTTCTTCTTCAAAAGCCATGAATTTATCTCCTGCTTGAGGTGGCTCATTTAATCCTGTAATTTCTACTGGAGTAGAGGGTAAAGCGCTTGTGATATTCTGCCCCTTATCATTTTTTAAGGTTCGTATTTTACCAAAACTTGTTCCTACCACAATTGGATCTCCTAAACGAAGAGTTCCATTTTGAATCAATAAAGTTGCTACACTTCCTACTTGTTTATCTAAGCGTGATTCAATTACAGTTCCTGTTGCATAACGATGAGGATTTGCTTTTAATTCTGCCATTTCACTGACTAGTAAAATGTTTTCTAACAATTCTTTAATTCCTTCTCCTGTTTTAGCAGAGATTCTTGATACAATGGTATCTCCACCCCATTCTTCTGGTGTAATTCCATATTCTACTAATTCTGTTAAGACACGATCTGGATTTGCATCTGGTTTATCGATTTTATTAATTGCTACAATAATTGGAACATTAGCCGCTTTTGCATGATCAATTGCTTCTTTGGTTTGAGGCATTACTCCATCATCTGCAGCT
Organism: uncultured Bacilli bacterium; assembly: GCA_947632565.1. GTDB lineage: Bacteria > Bacillota_I > Bacilli_A > RF39 > UBA660 > Alloscybalousia. Next base: position 3,820 of record CANRPT010000020.1, read on the forward strand.
ACAATAATAATAACGATATCCGTAACACTTGCTCCTCTAGCTCTCATTTCTGTAAAAGCTTCATGTCCTGGCGTATCAATAAAGGTAATCTTTTTCTCTTTGATATCTACTTGATAAGCCCCAATTGCCTGCGTAATTCCTCCTGCTTCTCCACTTACTACATTGGTATTTCGAATCGCATCTAGTAAAGAAGTTTTTCCATGGTCAACATGTCCCATAATCGTAACAACCGGTGCTCTTTCCTCTAAGTCTTTTTCCTCATCTACAATTTCAAAGTTTTCAAAATTAGAAATATCTTGAGATTCTTCTTTCTTTAACGTTTTATCATAATCTAAAACTAAAATTTCTGCCACTTCAAAAGTTAAAGAGTTATTTAAAGTAGTCATAATTCCAAGATTCATTAATTTTTTTATCAATTCACTTGGTACTACTTCTAGGCTTTCTGCTAATTCTTTTACTGTCATATTTTCTTTATATAAAACAGTATGCTGATCTACTTTATTTTCATTCGTCATTAATTTTTCACGATGTTTATAAATTTCTTTTTTATCTTTTAAAAAGGTATCTTCTCCTTCCACTTGATTCTGCTTTTTATTACGAATCTTATTTGTTTTTTGCTTTTCTTCTACCATTTTGGTATTGAAGGCCAAAGACTCTACCTTTTCAAAGAATTCATCATCATCATATTCATTTTCTTCTTCGTTTTCGAAGGTTTCTTCTTTCTGATTTTGAATTTCATTATCTAACATCGTAATATCATCTTGTTCTAATATATCATCTTCTTTCGATACAGAAATATTTAATTTTTTACATAATTCAAATATTTCTTCTATCTCTTTGTCTACATCTAATGCATAGTCTAAAACACTCATCATAAAAAACGCCTCCTTTTTTAATAAGATATTCTTCTCTTTTTCTGGCATATGATTTTCTATTACTTCTTCTATTTTTCCAAAATCATTTCTTCTATTTCTTGATAAATAGAATTAGGTATCTCTGTTTCTAAAGCTTTCTCCAGTACTTTTGTTTTCTTTGCTTTTTCTAAAACCGTTAAATCTTTTTTGATATAAGCACCATGCCCATTTAATTTTCCTGTTGTATCAACTTTTATTTCTCCCTCCGGAGTTTTCACAATTCTTAAAAGCTCTTGTTTGGGAAATCTCTCTCTGGTAACGGAACACATTCTCATTGGAATTTTTTTTATTTTCATATTATTCATCCCTAAAAGTAATTCCTAAGCTTTCTGCTTCTTTACTATTTTTAATATCAATTTTATATTTGGTTAATCGAGATGCTAGTTTTGCATTCATTCCTTTTTTCCCAATTGCTAGAGAGAAATTTTCTCCATCTGCAATCACTAAAGCTTCTTGTTTCTTAGAATCCATAATCAAAACTTTTAAATCCTTCGCAGGAGCTAGACTATTTTCAATAAATACTTGAGGATCTTTATCATATTTTACGATATCAATCTTTTCTCCATGTAATTCTTTTAAAATATTCGCAATTCTTACACCCTTTTCTCCAATACAAGAGCCAATTGGATCGATTCTACTATTTTCAGAATAAACAGCTACTTTACTTCTATTTCCTGCATCTCTTGCTACACTATAGACTAAAACATTACCATCTGTTACTTCTGGAATTTCTAATTCAAATAATCGTTTGATAAATCCATAATGGGTTCTAGAAAGTAAAATCAATAATCCTTTACTATTGGAATCTACCTTACTAACATAGACTTTAATTTGACTTCCCATTTCTATTTTTTCTCCCGGAATACATTCTTTCTTTGGTAAAATCCCATTACTTCTTCCTAGATTAATATAATAGTTATCACGATCTTCTAATTCTACTGTACCAATTAATAATTCATCCTGTTTATCTCCAAGTTCATTGAAAATACTATTTCTTTCTGCTTCCCGTATCTTTTGAATTAATACTTGTTTGGCAGTAGACGTTGCTACTCTTCCAAAATCTTTTGGTGTTACTTCAGTATCAATGGTATCTCCTACATTTAAAGATTGATTGATTTTTCTTGCTTCTGTTAAACTGATTTCGGTATCTAAATCAATTCCATCTGATTCTTCGTCATCTTCTTTTTCATCTTCTACTACTGTTAAATAAGAGTATACTTTGATATCCCCAGAATTCTTATCGATTAATACTTTAGAATTCTGAATTCCTGTATTTCTCTTATAAGCAGCCATTAAAGCATTTTCCATGGCTTCAAAAATAATTTCCCGATCGATTCCTTTTTCCTTTTCTACTAAGTCTACTGCTTTAATAAATTCTTTTCCGTTCATTGTACTTCCTCTCCTTTTTCTTTGGCATAAACATCTAAGATATAACTTTCTTTTATTAAATCTAATTGATCTAAGATGGGATTCAAAATTCTAGTTGCCATTACTACTTTATTTAAAGGGATTATTTCTTTCCCGTCTAAAATAATTGTTAAGGTGTTTTCTCCATTTTGTTTTCCATAAGTAACATCATCAATATAGATATCTAAACCATCTAATTTATCTTTTACTGCTTCTATCAATTTTTCTTTCATATTTTCTCCTTTCTAATAAGATTCAAACAAAATCGAGTGGTATTCCCACTCGTTGTATTTCGATTATAACATACTTTTTCTTCATTTGACATCGTTTTTTTCAATATTTTTAAGAAAATTTCCAATTTTTTTCAAATTTATGATACGATTAACATAGAAAGAAGGAATTCCTATGGAAAATATAGCACTGAATATCACATTCGGAATTTTTATTACAGTGATTCCATTTTTATTTTATAATTATAAAACCATCAAAACTACTCCCCTACAAACCATTTTATGGGGAATATTATCTTTTCTGCTTTGTTTGATTGGTATGAAAATAAGCCATCAACCAATTTCTTATCTTGCTTTATCGCTTTCTATTTTGCTTTCTAGCATTTTTAACTACTACTGTACCACAGGAAGTATTAATCTAAAAAAAGTACCTCTTACTTTAAGTGTTCTAACTCTATTTTTTTTATCTTCTTTATTTCAACTAATTCCTATCTTATTTTACCATTTAGATCCTGCTAACCTACAATTAAAAGAAGAACTCTATTTAACTTTATTTTCTGATTTTATTTTAGTCTTTCTTCTTATTTTTCTATATCGAAAAACACTTCTAGAAGATTTTCCAAAATTAAAAAACAATTTATATCCGATTTTAGATACTGGAATAAAATATTGGTTAATCGGGTTAGTCATTATGGTAATATCCAATCTACTCATTCAAATCTTTCTTCCTCAGGCAAATGCTGCCAATGAAGAAAGTGTTCAAGAATTCATTCATGCTTCCAGATTTGCTTCTTTGTTTGCAGTAGGAATTCTTGCTCCCATCATTGAAGAACTTACCTTTCGGAAATCTTTTCGAGATATCTTTAATCATCAAACTTTTTATATCTTAGCTTCTGGTCTCATTTTTGGTAGTCTTCATGTCCTATTATCTTGCACAAGTCCTTGGGATTTATTCTATATCATTCCCTATAGTTCCTTAGGAATTGCTTTTGGTTATATGTATGTTAAAACAGATAATATTTATACTTCTATTTTGATGCATATGTTTCATAATACCTGTTTAACCGCCATTTCTTTATTAGGAGTGATTTTATGGTAATTAGTCGCACGGAAAAGCAAAAAGAGTTGGAAGAACAATTAGAAAAAGAAAAAAAACAAGAAAAAATACATGATAGAATTCGTATCTTTTTAAAAATCTTTTTTTCTTTTCTTCTCCTTTTTTTCCTACTCCTTCTTTTTATGCATTTTATTGGAACAAAGGGATTAGTAGTAAGAGAATATAAAATAGAAAGTACCAATTTACCAGAAAATTTCCATGGATTTAAAATTGTACACTTTTCTGATTTACATTATCTTTCTACCGTTTCGAAAAAGGAAATGGAAAGGATTGTTACAAAAATTAATCAATTAAAACCAGATATTGTGGTATTCACTGGAGATTTAATGGATTCTAGAAAAACTCCTTCTCAGGAAGATTTCAATGATTTAATAGAACAGCTACAAAAAATAGAAGCAACTACTGGTTATTATGCAATTAAAGGAAATCATGATTATGAAAATGATTATTTTAACAGAGTATTTCAAGAAACGAAATTTAAAATTTTAAATAATTCTTATGAACTTATTTATTCTAAAGGCTCTACTCCTATTCTTCTTACTGGAGTTGGAAGTATCTTAGCAAACGATTGTGAAATTGACCAAGCTTTTCGTTATTCAGGAATGGATTCTTTATTTACCATTACTCTATTACATGAACCAGATATCATTGATTCCATAACGAAAAAATATCAAGTAGATTTAGCATTAGCAGGACATTCTCATAATGGTCAAATTAGACTTCCCAGAATAGGGGCAATTTTTAAAGTAAAAGGTGGAGAAAAATACCCCAATGAAAGTTATCTTCTTGAGAATACTTCTCTTTATGTATCTGGTGGTTTAGGAACTAGTATTTATCAATTTCGATTATTTAATAAACCAAGTATTAATCTTTATCGTTTAGTCCAAAAATAAAGAAGGCAAATTTTGCCTCTTTATTTTATTTTTAAAATAATCCTAAGAAGGAACTAACGTCTATTTTTAATAAAAAGAATAAAAGAATTGCCGCTACAATAAATGGTCCAAATGGAATAATATGTTCTTTACTTGTAGCATAAATCAGTAGAGATACAGGTAAAGCAATGCTACTAGCAATAAAGATAACAAATAATCCTAGGATTGGATGTAAAACTAATCCTGATACAAACATTAACTTAATATCTGCTCCTCCTAAACTTTCTTTTTGAAAGATGGCATTTCCTAATAACATAATCAAGTACATCACAAAGAAAGTAAGAATCCCACTTCCTATCTGGAAAATACCTCCTTTTAATCCTAAATTTAGACATTGAAAAATAATAAGGATAATAGAACACACCAGTGTTACTTCATCTGGAATAATCATATACGTTAAATCTGACACAATCACAATACTAAATAAAGAGACCAAGGTAAGGGAAATTCCTAACTCATAACTAAAACCAAAAGAATAATAACTAACAGCAAATAAAGAACCAGTAATCAATTCAATGAGTGGATAAAAAATAGAGATTTTTTGATGACAGTTTCTACATTTTCCTCCTTGCATCAAATAAGATAAAATAGGAATTAACTCATACCACTTTAACTCTTTTTTACAATTTGGGCAATAAGAATGAACTGGTTTTATGAAAGATTCTCCTTTGGGTAAGCGATACCCTACTACATGATAGAAGGAACCAAAAATGGTTCCCAATAAAAAGAAAAGAAGAAGATAAAAATCCATAAAATTCCCCCTAACTCATGTTTCCAACGGCTCCATAAACATCAAACATTGGAATAATAATCGATAATAGAATAAATCCAACAGCAAATGCTAAAAAGATAATCGTAATTGGTTCGATTAAACTTTTTACGGCAGTAATGGCATTTTTGTGTAAATTACTATAATGATCTGCAACTTTTTCCATCATCTCTCCTAATTTTCCCGTTGATTCTCCTGTTACTAACATCTCATAAGCAACAACTGGAAAGGCCCAATGTCCTCGAAAAGATTCTGATATTTTTCCCCCTTTACTAAGGGTATCTAAGGTATCCATAATAATTTCTTTATAAACTTCATTATTAGAGATTTTGGATAAAATTGCCATACTATCTGTAATTTGAACACTATGATTTAATAATTGAGCAAAGGTTCTAGTAAACATACTTACTTCACTATACATCATAATTTTTCCTATTACAGGTGTTTTCATTAAAATGATTTGAACAGTTTTACGAAAAGATTTAATATTTTGATAAGCAACAATTAATCCAATTAAGATAATAGAAACGATGATAATAATTACCAGATAATATTTTGCTAAGAAATTACTAGCACTAATGGTAAATACGGTAATTGCTGGTAAAGCAGAATCTGTTTCTGCATACATCGATACAAAACTTGGTACTACATACAATAAACAAAAAGCAACAACGATAATAGATACTACGAAAATTACCATCGGATAAGTTAAGGCGGTAAGCATTTGTTTTCTCGTTTGATCGATAGAGGTATAATAATTACTCATTTCATCTAAAGTTGCTGGTAAATCCCCTGTCAATTCACTTGCTTTTACCATGTTGATTAATAATCGTGGAAAAACAGTATCTTGATTTTCTAAAGCAGTACTAAAACTTTCCCCTGCTACTAAATCATAAATAATTTTTTCATAAATTTTTCTTTTGGATGCTTTTTCTGTTTGTTTGGCTAAAATACGTACAGCATCTACCAAAGGAATTCCTGCTTTAATATAAGTTGATAATTGAGTTAAAGCAAAACTTAATTCTCCGTTTTTTAAATGATTTCCAAAAAAATTAATATCCACATCTAAACTAAATTTCTTTTTTGGTTCAATCTTAACAACTTCATATCCTTCATTGGTGAGAAAGGCTTCTACTTCACTAATACTCTTTGCATCAAAAGAACTTTTAATCGTTTTTCCTTGTTCGTTTTTTACTTGATAATTAAAGGTAATTAAATCCTTTTTCTCTACTTTTTTATCTTTTAATAGTTCTTCTGCATTACTAGTTGAAGAAATGGTACCTATCGTTTCTTTTAATAATTGTTTCTGTCTTTGTTCTTTCTCCTCTTGCAGTTCTTTTTCTATTTGATTTTCTTTGGTTTTGGCTAAAATCATAGACGGTAAAGAAAACATTTTTTGTGTAAGATGATAACATTCAATAAAAATATTCATATAATCAACCCTTTGTAACTTCCTATTCTGTTATAAGTATAGCATATTCCTAAATTTTTTGAAACAATTTTTTGCTTTTTCATATAATAAGATAAAGGAGCTGGTAGTATGTTCGGTAATGGGTTTTATAATCCTTACTTGTATCAACCCTATTTTCAAGCTGCTAGAATGGCAAATGGTTTAGGAAGTGCAGCCGGAACTAGTAGTTTAGCTGGAAATGGATTAAGAGGTCTTTTTAGTGGGGGAAGAAATTTATTAGGAAAATTTAGTTTTAGTGGCTTTTTAAACGGAGCTAGTAAAACATTAAATGTAGTCAATCAAGCCATTCCTATTTTCTATCAAGTTCGCCCTATGTTTCATAATGCGAAAACGATGTTTAAGATTCTAGGTGCTGTAAAAGAGGATAAGCCTACTAGTACTTCTTCTATTAGTAAGCAAAGTACCAAAGAAACAACGCAAAAAACAGTACATACCTCAATTCCTAGGGAAATAGAAAAGGAAAATATTGCGTTAGAAAATCCTACTTTTTTCATTTAAAAGAGAACGAAAGTACTTTTGAAATTACTTTCAGTTCTTTTTTTAATTCTAATCTTCTGAAAAAATATTTTTTTGGAAGAACGGAAAGAAGCCTTTCTTTCCATTCTTTTTCTTTTTGAAGGTATTCCAAGAGAAGGGAATCTTTTCTTTTCATTAAGATGGGTCCATATAAATATTCCTCATAGTGATATTTTTTCTTTCCCCTTTGAAAACGTAGAATTGGATAAATATTTTTATTTTCTTTTATTAGTTTTTCTTCTTCTATATAAAAGCCTAATTTTACAATTTCTTTTCTTACTTCTTTTGTATCATGGTTGGGAGATAGAATAAGAGTTTTCACCTTTCGATAACGTTCTTTTTGATACTTTAGGATACCAATTATATTGAATCCTCCCATACCAGAAATAATAATGGTATCAATATCTTCTTCTATTGGCTCAATTCCATTTCCTAATTTTAAAATAATTCGATCTTCTACTTGATATTTTTTAATATTTTCTTTTGCTTGTTTCAATGGTCCTTCTTTATTATCAGAAGCGATGATTTTTTTCATTTTTTTATTTTGCGCTAAATAGATATCTAAAAAAGCATGATCACAACCAATATCCATAACAGAAGAATTCTCTGTTATTAAATTAGCCACTTCTTTTAATCGTTCATTTATTTTGATTTGCATACTATCACCTATATTTCGATATTCATTATAACAGAAAAAAAGACTTTTACTATCCTTAATTAGTTAAAAAGTCTTTTAATTTTCTACTTCTAGATGGATGTCTTAATTTGCGAAGAGCTTTTGCTTCAATTTGACGAATTCTTTCTCTTGTTACACCAAAAATTTGTCCTACTTCTTCTAGTGTTCTACATTGCCCATCATCTAATCCAAAACGTAGTCTTAATACTCTTTCTTCACGATCTGTTAACGTTAGTAATACACCACTTAACTCTTCTTTTAACATTTCACTTGTTGCATATTCTTCCGGAGACATCGTTCTTTCATCTTTAATAAAATCTCCTAAATGGGAATCATCTTCTTCTCCTATTGGAGTTTCTAACGATACTGGATCTTGACTAATTTTATAAACCTCACGTACTTTATCAATACTAACTCCTAATTTTTTAGCTAATTCTTCATCCGTTGGTTCACGATTTAATTCTTGTGTTAATTGTCTTTGAACACGAGCAAGTTTATTAATTGTTTCTACCATATGAACAGGAACACGTATCGTTCTTGCTTGATCTGCAATGGCACGTGTAATTGCCTGACGAATCCACCAAGTAGCATAAGTAGAAAATTTGAATCCTTTCGATGGATCATATTTTTCGACAGCTTTCATTAAACCTATATTTCCTTCTTGAATTAAATCTAAGAATAACATTCCACGTCCTACATAACGTTTCGCAATCGATACTACTAAACGAAGGTTAGATTCTGCAAGCATTTTCTTTGCATTTTCATCCCCTTGTTCTGCCAGTAAAGCATATTCATATTCTTCATCAGAAGTAAGTAAGTTAATGCGACCAATCTCTTTTAAATACATTCTAACAGGATCATTAATTTTGATATCTTTCGATAACACAAAATCATCTAAAGAATCTATTCCACCATCCTCGTCATCATCATCACTTTCTTCTTGTTCTGAAGTGATATCAATATTATTTTCTACTAAGAAGTTATATAAATCATCTAAAGAATCACTATCAACATCTAGTCCTTTTAATTCTTCTGCTAATTGCTCATATGTAATAAATCCATTCTGTTTTCCTAACTGTAATAATGTTTCTTTTCTTTCTTCAAATGTTTTAATCTCTTTTGTCATTATTTCAACTCCCTATTTTTCTAATTTTCACTTTCTTTTAGATGGGCAATCTTTAAGGCAAGTTCTGCCTGCTTCATTACATCATTTTCCTCTTTCATCATTTTTTCTAGTCGCTTTTTTTCTTGATTTTTTTGATATTCTTTTAAGGTATTGATATAATCTAAGATTTCTTTTTCTTCTACTTTTTGATCTAAATCTAGTTCTAATGCTCTGTTTAGCACCGTTTTTAGTTTTTCGTTATTTTCTAGGTAGGTATAAAAGTCTGCTGGAGTTATTATACCATATTTTTGGTAATAATACGAGATTTCACTTGCTAAAAATCTTTCTTCTTCCTGAGGAAAGTTAATTTTTCCTTCTTCATAATAGCGAAAGCATCTCTTATCTACTAACATATAGTATAATAAAGCATAGGTTGCTAGATAATATTTATCCTTCTTGATTTTTGGTTTTTCAAACACCATTGGTTTTATTGAATTCTGTTTTTTTTCTTCTTGTTCTCTTTCTTTCATTAAGGACAATAATCTTTTTTCTAGGGTATTATAACTTATATTGAACTCATTTGCAAGTTTTTTTAAAATAAATTCCTGATGAATTTCATCTTCTATTTTACTAGTTTCTGCTAAAACGCTTTGAATATACTCTGTTTTCTCTAAATCACTACTTAAATCTATATTCTTTTTTAAGACTTTTATTCTATAATCACTTAAAGTTATCGCATTTTTTACTAAATTTTGAAAAGATTCTTCTCCAAACTTTAAAATATAATCATCTGGATCTAGTCCATCTTCTAATTGGACAACCGATACTTGACAACCTAATTTTTCTAATTCTAATCCATTATCTAAGCAAGCTTTTCGACCTGGTTCATCGCCATCAAAACAAACTACTACATTTTCAGATAATCTTCGAATTAATTTTGCCTGTTCTTTTGTCATAGCGGTTCCCATTAAGCCAACAGCATTTTTAATCCCTGCTTCATTAGAACGAATAACAGCCATAAATCCTTCCATCACAATAATTTGATTTTTACTTCGAGCAAACTCTCTTGCTTCATGATAATTGTATAATAGGTTCCCTTTTTGGAAGATTGGAGTTCCTTTTGTATTGACATATTTATTTTCTTTTTTTCCATCATATCTTCTTCCAGAAAATCCTACTACTCTTCCCTCTAAATCATATAAAGGAAAGATAATTCGATTCATATAGACATCTTTATCAAAGCTTGTTAGGCCTAAGTCATTTAAAGTTGTTAAATCATAACCTTTACTTAATAGGAGTTTTGTTAGATGATCTATTCTTTCTAGACTTAACCCTATTTTATATTTTTTAATCATTTCTTCTGTTATTTTTCTGCTAGCCAAATATTCTTTCGCTTTTTTGGCATAACTGCTACTCATATTATTTCGATAATATTTATGTGCAAGTTCATAAAGTTCATAAAATTTTTCATTTTTATGATCTTTCTTTGAAATGTGAATTCCCTGGATTTCTATTCCTGCTTTTTCTGCTACAATTTGTAAGGCTTCATAGTAAGAAACATGTTCATAATCCATCACAAAGTTAAATACGTTTCCACTTGCTCCACAGGAAAAGCAACGATAAATTTGTTTTTCTCTTGATACACTCATAGAGGGATTGGTATCATCGTGAAAAGGACAAACTCCAAAGAAGTTTTTCCCTTTTTGTCTTAGAGGAACATATCTAGAAATAACATCTACAATATCTACTTTTCTACGAATTTCATTCATCGTATTGATATTATCCATCAGAATTCCTCCCCTCTATTACTAAATTTTTTCTTTTTCTTTGATAAAAATTATTATAGCACTAGTTTTCGACAAAAACTACTGGAAACTGATGATATTTTGATTTTAAAAATAATATTTTACGATTTCTCCGAGGGCTCTTTTCTTGACTCTATATTTTATTCCATGATATATTAAAACAGATTAAAGGAAAGTGAAAAATATGGAAAATCAATATGTGATTGTGAAAAACGAAAACGTTACAGACGAAATTCTGAATCAAATCATTTTATTAGATCAAAAATTATATCCTAAAAAATATTTATGGAACAAAGATTATCAAAAGATGATTTATCAAAGAAATAAGTATAGTATTATTAGCATTTTATTTCATCAAAAATTAGTTGGTTATATCAATTACTTAGTAATTTCCAAAGAAAAATATGAGGAAATCAAAAAATCCAATACTACGGTTGATACTTATCAAATAGAAGAAATCTTACCTTTTCAGAAACACAAGCAAAATTATATTACTTTAAATTCCGTTGTTGTGGATAAAATGTTTCAAAATGGAGTGGTAATTCAAATACTTACGAGGGAATTGAAAAAACAATTTCAATGGTATGAAGCACAAGGATATTCCATTTTCGGATTTTCTGCTGTTGCCGTTAGTCTAGATGGTAGAAAGTTTTTAGAAAGAATGGGATTTACTCTCTACAAAGAATTAGAAGATCACAATGCGACCTATATCATGGAAAAAGATTCTTTCAAAAAATATGTAAATTAACTATTTACGACAAAATTTTGAAAGCAGCTATGATAAATTAAACTTATGAAAAAATGGAAATATATTTTAATTAGTAGTATTTTAATCTTTTTACTAAACTTCCCTGCCCACTTTTTATGGGAATGGATTCCGAATGATTTTATTGGTATTTTCTTTCCAACGAATGAAAGTATTTTTCAACATATGAAAATGATTTTTACCTGTTTTTTTCTCTTTTATTTCATTCTATTTATTGTCAGAAAAAGGTTTTCTTTGGAAAATATCTTTTTTACGAACCTCATCAGTAGTATCAGTTGTATCGTTATTTTTCTAGTCATTTATATTCCAACTTACTTTCGTTGTGGAGAACATATGGCTTTTACTCTAATCCTTCTTTTCTTTTCTATTTTAATCGGACAAATTACCAGTTACTCTCATCTCAAAAAAGAAAAGAATAAAAATTTAGAAATCATCAGCTTGCTTCTCATTTTTATTCTTTTTGGAATCGGTGGTTACCTCACTTATCATCCGATTAACCATTATTTCTTTTGGGACCCAGAACACGAAACTTATGAGAGCAATTAAGCTACAAGTTACGAACTAAATTCTCTTTCTATAAAAATTATATATGAATTATACTAAAAATACAGGGAGTATGGAAAAAATATTACATATATAGTATAATTTATATGTATAAAAAATTTAATATGTAAATGATTGGAGGACTTTAATGAGTAACGAATTAATAAAAAATGAGAATGAAATAAATCACATATTTGACGGCATAAAGGAATTAGTTATAAATAGTAGAAATAAAGTATATCAAACTGTTAATACTGAAATGCTTAATTTATATTGGAATATAGGTAAAGCAATTATGGAAATACAACAAGGTGATGAAAGGGCAAGTTATGGTAATGCAGTGCTCGAAAAGTTATCACAAAAATTAACTATTGAATTTGGTAAAGGTTTTTCCAAAAGAAATTTAGAAAGAATGAGAAAATTTTATGTATGTTTTCCAATTGCGACAACAGTGTCGTCGCAATTGAGTTGGTCTCATTATTTAGAACTTATAAAAATAGATGAAGAACCTAAAAGAAGTTTTTATATGAAGGAAACAATTAATTCTAAATGGAGTGTGAGAGAACTTCAAAGACAAAGAGATTCACTATTATATGAAAGATTAACTTTATCTGCTGATAAGGAAAAAATATTAGAATTATCGGAAAAAGGTCAAATACTAAAAACAAGTAAAGATTTAGTAAAAGATCCTTTTGTTTTAGAGTTTTTGGATATAAAAGAAAATACGAATTATCTAGAATCTGATTTAGAAAAAAATATCATAGAGCATTTAAAAGAATTTTTGTTAGAATTAGGTAAAGGCTTTAGTTATGTTGGAAATCAAGTTAGATTAACTTTAGAAGAGGATCATTTTTATCCAGATTTAGTTTTTTATAATAGACTTTTAAGATGTTTTGTTATCATTGATTTAAAAATTGGAAAAGTATCACATCAAGATATAGGTCAAATGCAAATGTATGTTAATTATTATGATAGAGAAATCAAACAAGATGATGAAAATCCTACAGTAGGGATATTACTATCAACAAATAAAAATGAAACAGTTGTAAAATATACTCTTCCAAAAGATAATAAAACAATATTCTCTTCTGAATATAAATTACATATGCCAACCGAACAAGAACTAATTACTGCTGTAGAAGAAGAAAAGAAAAATTTTGAATTAAATGAAGAAAATTAGTGAATTGTAATTACGATGAAAATGAATGGAGGTAATATTTATGAATGCTAATTTATGGACACAATTATTACTGGGATTGGAAGTTTAATCATTGCTCTTAAAAAATGCAAAAATGAAATAAATACACTTGAAACAAGTAATAAATGTGAAATTGAAAAATTGATGAAGCAACATGAAATTGATATAGAAAACTTAAAGGAAAAGTATAAATTAGAAGCGGAAGCTAAACAGCAAGAGCATGATTTAAAAATAAAAGAAATGAAGACTGAATGTGAAAATGAAATTTTAAAAAGGGAAAAAGAATTTGAAAATCAAGCTAAATATGGTATGATGGGAGATCTTTTTAAAGAAATGTTTTCATCTCCTGAATTAAAAAAAGGACTTGATAAAAAATTCAGAGAAGAATTTAATAAAAAATAAAATAAGTAAGATATATGAGTAAATATTATAATCATATTAGCAAAGAAATCAAAGATTATTTTGAAATTTTAGAATCGAACTTTCCTGAATGGTTAATCTGATTTATTTGAAAGTAATTTTTTCTTTTCCAGTCTTGATCATGCAGTAGCTGTTGCTTTCATTGTATGGCATTTTAATCACGATTAAAAACAAACCCTATCTGGATTATTTCATGATATAGCAATACCTGCATTTAAACATTATGTAGATTTCTTGAATGGAGATTACATGAATCAGAATCGACTGAAGATTTAACTACTGAAATTATAAAAAATTCTAAAGAAATAATGACTTTATTAAAAAGAGATAATATTAAAATATCTGAAGTTGATAATTATCATCTTTATCCAATAGCTAATAACGATACTCCTAAATTATCTGCTGATAGATTAGAATATTCATTATCTAATATAAATTATTGAATTTAAAAAGTATTAAAGAAATATATGATGATATAGAAATTCAAAAAATAAAACTTACAAACTATTACAGTTCATAAGTTGATTTCAATTGGAGGGTATGGAAATAATTTTTTATCAGGAATATCATTTTTCTTTTCAATATAATTGAATCCATCCCATATCTAACCAAAACTTTACTTCATCATAACTATTCACTTCTTGACTTGGCATATTTAAAATATAAATTTCTATTTTTTTCTCATGAATTAGATTTTGTATTACGGCATACGTTAATTCGGCAATGGCACTAGCTCCAATATAACCATCGATTCCATTTTTTTCCTCATTCATCAAAAAATAAACATCTGTATTTTCAATATTCGTATAAAATTCCTGGTAGATTTTTGGTAATTTTTCGGAATAATCTGCTTCTTCTATATATTTTGGATAATCTAATATTTGATAACCCATTTCTTCCCAATAATGTTTCCAATATTCTATTTTTTCTTGTAATTTACTACTTCCTGATATGACTACTTTTTTCATATTTTTTTCCTTCCTAAATGAGACTCTTTCTGGTAAAGGTTTCAATATTTTTATCGATATAACAGTCAATCATACATTTTTCTACTACTTTTACCCAACCAAGACCATTTACTACTAGGTCTTCTCGATATTTTAATGTATAGGTAGTTTTGGCTAAATCTTTTAATATGGTTTGTCTTGTGGCATTCATCTTTTTTATCTTAAATCCATTTGGTAAATAAAAAGTAAAACTGTTTCTTGCTCCTTCTACATAATCAATTCTAAAAATTTTATCTACTACTAAGCATTGTCCTTTGCGAATTTGATACGTTTTTGGTTTGATTTCCTTTTTGGGAACTAATTTCTTTAAAATATCAGAATTTACATAATTGGCAATATTTTCTCGATCGACTAAACCGGGTGTATCAATTAAAGTTAACTTTTGATCCAAAGGAATTTCTACTGTATTTAATGTCGTACTAGGAAGAGGAGAAATGGTTAATTCTTGATTTAAATCCGAATAGTTTTTAATCATCTGATTAATTAAACTACTCTTTCCGGTATTGGTATGCCCTACTACATAAATGCGATTAGACGTTTTATATTTTTTGATTTTTTTCATGAGTAAATCAATTTGATAATTTTTATTGGCACTAATTACCACAATATCTTCATAATTTAAATCTAGGGAACGAATATATTCGATGATTTTTTCATCTTTTACACTTTTTGGTAAAGCATCTCTTTTATTGAGAACTAAAATCATTTTATTTGGTAAAAATTCTCGAATCGCACCTAAATCTTTATCTAAATTTAATAAATCAACGATATGTAGTACTAAATCTTTGGTTTTTCCAACCGATTTTAAAATTTCTATAAACTCTTCATTGGATTTCGTTACGACTTGATAATCTCCATAATTTTTCATCCGAAAACATCGTTGACATAAATTACTTTCTAGATTTGTGACATAACCTTCTTGGGTAATATTTTCATTTTGTAGTAATACCCCACACCCCGTACAATATTTTTTCTTACTCATAATACTCACCTTTTTTCATGATATTTTTCTGTTCATATCTCTTTAAAATTTTCTTTTCCAATAAGCGATTGAAAGAAGTAATTTTCAAATCTTTTGTTCCTAAAGGATCGACTAAAATGGTATACACATGATCTCGATTTCCTCCATAAATATCGGTTACGATTTGATCTCCTATCATTCCGATTTCTTCTGGTCTCAAATGATATTTTTTTTGTATCTTACGAAATCCTCTGGTAAATGGTTTCATTGCATAAGCAACAAAATCGCATTCCAATTGATTCGCATAACTTTTTACTCGCTTTGTTGTATTATTAGAAATAATAGCTAAAATAAAATCTTTTTTTAAAGTTTGAAATAATTTCTTCGTTTCTTTCGTTAATTCTTTTTGATCAATAAAAGCAATGGTATTGTCTAAATCAAAAACTAAACATTTGATATTTTTGTTTTTTAATTTCTGATAAGGAATCTCATAAATAGACTTTTGATACATTTGAGGATAACACTTCACATCCATCACCTAACATTATTATATCTAATTTTGATAAGAAGAAAAAGAAAAACTTTTCTTTTAACATATGAAATCATAGGAAAGTTTTTCTTTTTAATGAAAAAATAAGGAAACTAAGAAAACACTCATCAGTAAAGTAACCAGATCCGCAAATAATCCGGCTTTTAGGGCATAACGAATATTTTGAATGCCAATACTTCCAAAATAGAGTGAAATCACATAAATGGTAGTATCCGTTGCTCCTTGCATAATGGATACCATTCTTCCCAAAGCAGAATCTACCCCATACGTTTTGATGATATCAATCATGACCGCAAAACTAGCATTTCCGGAAATGGGACGAACAAGAGCCATTGGTAGTATTTCTACCGGAATGTGAATGGCTTGGAAAAAAGGATGAAAAAAAGATAAGATTTGCGTTAGTAATTCACTTTTTAATAAAATATTAATTCCAAAAATCATCCCAATTAAATAAGGAAAAATGGAAAAAGCTGTCTTCATCCCTTCTTTTGCTCCTACTACAAATTCATCATAAATATTGACTTTTTGGTAAATTGCCGTAAGAAATATCAGAAGGACTACCAAAGGAAGAAAAAAATTTCCAAGATTAGCTAGATTCATATTTTTTACTCACTTTCCATAAAAAACAATCCATGAATAATGCAAACATGGTATTAACAATAGTCGCCAGGATTGTTATGAAAACTAAATCGGTGGGATTAGCACTTCCATACATTCTCCGAACTGCTAAAATATCCGTTGCTATCAAAGTAACTCCACTTGTATTTAATACTAAAAAAGTAATCATACTCCTCGTCGCTATTTTTTTATGTGGATTTTTCTCTTGTAAACATTTCATAGCTTTTAAGCCAAAAGGAGTAGAGGCATTATGAATCCCCAACATATTAATCGTTAAATTAGAAGCAATATATCCCAATGCTTCATCATTTTCCTCTAATTCTGGAAAAATAATACGAAAAAGAGGTCGCATTCGTTTCGCTAAAAAATCTAAAATCCCAGCTTTTTTCGCAACATTCATAATGCCACTCCATAATACCATAAAAGGAAACATGGAGAAAAATAAATCTAGGCTATTCTTTCCACTATCCATGATTTCGTTATTGATGATTTCTACTCTTCCTGTAAGAAAGGAATAACCAATTCCCAAAACAATAAAAATTCCCCAAATTTTATTAATCAAAGAACCACGACCAAACTTTTTGCCAAAAATTTTTCTTTTTGGGCTTTACTTTGACATAAACTTTTTCTTGAAAGATTTCTTCTCCCGCTAATTTGACTTGCACAATTCCTACTTCTTCTCCATCTCTATATTTTTCTAGTTTTGTTAGCTTCACTAACACTTGAACATTCTCTTTTTCGGTTTCTGTTAAAGGATAAGTAAAATTTTCTTTGATATAAACTTTATCGGGATAGTAGGCTTCATCAATTTTAAATTTTTTCTGATCTAAAATGAGATAATTTTGATAATTTTCAAAACCATAATCATACATGGTTTTGTGAGAAATATATTCATTCCCATCATTTAAGGTAACCGCCGTTAAATGAAGTCCATTATGACTTGCATTTGTTACTAAAGTTCTTCCGGCACTAGGAGTATAGCCAGTTTTTCCTCCTGTAGCATAAGGATAACTGGTTAATAATTTATTTCGATTATTCCATAAATAACTCTTTTTATCACTTTGCACACTATATTTTTTGGTTCCTACTATTTTCATATAGGTTTCATTATGAGAAGCATAACTAGATAATAATGCCATATCATAAGCAGTCGATTTATTTTGAGTGACTTCATCTAAGCCATGAGCATTCTGAAAAATAGTATTTTTCATTCCAATTTCTTTTGCTTTTTGATTCATCATCTCAACAAACTTTTCTTCCGTCCCACCAATAAAGGTAGCAATCACAATCGCAGCATCATTTCCACTTCTTAGCATTAATCCATAAACCATATCTAATAGTTTCATTTTTTCACCTAATTCGATATAGATGTTCGATCCATACATGGTTAATACTTCTTCCCCTACTGTTACCGTTTCTTCTAATCTACCAGATTCAATGGCTAAAATAGCAGTCATAATTTTCGTAATCGAAGCAATGAGTCTAGGAGTATTTGCATCTTTTTCATAAA
The DNA here is from genome assembly GCA_947632565.1 of uncultured Bacilli bacterium. Classification (GTDB taxonomy): domain Bacteria; phylum Bacillota_I; class Bacilli_A; order RF39; family UBA660; genus Alloscybalousia. Next base: position 22,335 of record CANRPT010000020.1, read on the forward strand.
GGACTCTCCCACTATCACTATCCATTAAGACACAACTTCTACAACTTAAGGAAAGAGCCAAAGTAGAACTAGGAAAAAAGAATGTTACGAATAAAAAAAAGAAAAGAATGATTTTTTTCATAATCTCACCTAAAAAAGTATATGAAAAAAAGATGTTGTTTAGCACATCTCTTGAATAATGCTATGATACTTATTATTCAAATTAAAAAATTTTAATCATAATCTAATTCGATAATTTTTTGATTATAATATATTAATTCATCATAGTACATAGAATCTGTTTCATCAATACAATGACTATCATAAAACTTGATTCTAATTTTTCAATAATCAATAAAACCAATATATCTTTTTGTTAAGTAATTATATGGATGATAATGATAATGATCATATCAATTTATATCATAATTAATAATCATATTTTCTTCTATACATTCCTGATCTGCACAATAATTAATAACTATTCTTAAATTTTCTGGTAATGTCTCAGCAGTTGTCTTGTTAAATTCAGTAATTATACATCCATCTCCAGTTAGGCATTTAGGACCTGCCTCATAAAAGCCTACGATATCAATATCTTTATTTAGTTGATTCGATTTTTCATCAATGGATGTTTCCCATACTTTTTTATTATTGAGATAAACAATAAATGTTACCTGTTTTAAATTTTCTATTTCCTTTTTTTGTTGAAATCCACCAATATAAATTTTTTGATAGTTATCATCATAATATACCATACCATATCGAAAATAATAGTGTTCGCTTGCTCCTGAAAACTGATAAGTAGTATTTCCAAACTCGGATGCTATTTCCTCTGAAGAACTAAAAAATTTACTTTTATCTTCATTCAGACTAGCATTAAATAAAAGATAAAATCCATAAAATAACATTGAAACTATTAAAAGCACAACAATAATTACAGAAAAAATAATAATATTCTTTTTTTTCACAATTCCTTTACTCCAATCTATCATTTTTTTTGATAAATATATCAATTGAAGAAAATTAAAAATTAAAATTTGAATAACATTTGAGTTCCGGTAAAAAATAGGAACAAAAGAAAAAAATGAATTTGTTTTATCCACAAACTCATTTTTTTGTGCAAAAAATAAGGAAAAAACTTCCAAAATTTAGTAAAATTTAATTGGACTAAAAAATTAGTACTA